>NZ_JBHWUR010000040.1:58282-59887 GCF_042737755.1 Streptomyces sp. NPDC059994 | reverse complement strand
CGCGGGATCTCCCGCGCGCGAGGCGCGACCGGTCGCGCGGGGTAGCTGTCGGTCACGTGCCATCCGTCGGTGGCGAGGCGGTCGGCGAGGGCGGCGACGACGGCGGTCGCGAGGTGCGGCTGCACGTCGAGCTCGTCGGTCAGATGCGCGGCGATCACGGCACGTGCCGCGGCGGGGATCATCGGGCCTCGCCCCCACCGCTGGTGTGCCGGGCTCGGCCATCGCGTCGAGGCGCGGGCGGTTGGCACATGATCCGGGCGAGCCTGATCTGCTCGGCCTCGCCCTGCTCGTCGACCCCGAGGTGCGCGACCAACGCATCGACGCGCGAAGGGTGGACGCCGGTCAACGGGCGCCGGCCCTTGCCCCTGTTGCGGAAGCTGCTCCGGCACTGCTCGTCGATAGCGGCGAGGCAGTAGGGGCACTTCACCCCGAGCGGGTCGGGGATGCCCTCGGCGACGAGCTGCTCGCGGTGGGCGCGAGCCTTCCGGAACGGGCGCAGCTCGGCGGCGACGTGCGCGGGCATGTACCGGCGCGGGCCCGTGCCCACCCCGGACATGAGCGCGGCGAGACGTTTCTGCCCGGTGGGGTCGATCTCGGGGCGGTGGTGTGAAGGGGCGGCATGCCCGGTTGCCACCGCGGCCCGGGTGCCGAGCAGCTCGGCCCGCCATGCCTTCGGGTTGTCGGGGTCGACGTTCGGGACGGGGTCGGTGTGCCGGTTCATGAGCTCGGTCCGGAACGGTCCCCATGCGGCGAGCAGGTCGTGCGGCTCGATCGGGCGGTACTGCGCCGAGCGGTCGCCGCCGCGCTGTTCGTAGTAGCGGCGGGTCGCGCGGGCGGCGTCCCACGCCACGTCCGGCATGGTTGCCGGGACGTCGGCGACGGCGGCGGTCCACTCCGAGATGGTGCGGGCGGACTGCTGCGGGTCGGCGAGGGCACGGCGCACGCGGGAATCGAGCGTGCCGGCGAACGCCAACAGGGCGGCGATCTGCTGCTCGTTCATGGGGTGCGCTCCTTCTGTGCGTTGATCAGGGCGAGGCCGGCGGCCAAGTTGTCGGCGTAGGCGGCGGTCGACGACGCCCTCGACGGGCTGCTCGACGGGCGGTCGAGGTCGGACCAGACCTTGAGCCAGTAGCGGGCCGCTTTCGGGGCCTCGCCCGGGACGGTGCGGCGGGCGGCGAGGTCGACCAGAGCCTCGACGCCGTGCTGCTGCGTCAGCCGGTAGACGTCTCGCTGCTCGCCGAGGCCGAGCGACCACCGGACGGTGATCGAGGCCGCGGCGAGCGCGTCGTCGAGCGGGCGCAGTTCGGGAATGAGCGCCGCCGAGCTCGCGCGCGGCTGCTGCTCTTGTGGTGAGTTAGTAGGTAGTACGTTCTGGGGGCCGATTTCCGGCCCCCCGGGGGCCGATCTGCGGCCCTCCCCCGGGCCGATGACCGGTCCCCCCGGGGCCGATGTCCGGCCCTCCCCGGGGCCGCTCACCGGCCCCCCGGGGGGCGAGTACCCGCCCGGGGGGGAAAACGGTGCCGGGCGGGGCGCGGGCCCCCCCACCACGAGGGGGGGGCGACGGGTGAGACGCTACCCCCCCGGGCCCGTCCCGCCCGCGCCCGC
>NZ_JBHWUR010000040.1:0-58272 GCF_042737755.1 Streptomyces sp. NPDC059994 | reverse complement strand
CCCGGGGGCCGATTCCCGGCCCGGGTCGAAATCCGGTCCGGGCCGGTCCTCGGCCCCCCTCTCATCGAGGAGCGGCAGACGGTAGACCGTCTCCCCGCCGGGCCCGGTCCGGCCCTCGACGACGGCGAGCTCACCCGAGGCGAGCAGGGCGTCGACCGCGTGGCGGACGGTGGAGCGGGCGGCCCGGGTCCGCTGCATGAGCGCGGCCGTACCGGCGTAGGCGACGCCGTCGGCGCCGGCGCGGTCAGCTACGGCGAGCAGGACCAGACGAGCGGCGCCTCGGGCGCGGGACCGGGTCCACACCCAATCCGTTGCGGCGAGGCTCAAGGGTTCGTCTCCTTACGGGATTTGGGTCGCCGGGCGGTTCGGGCCGCCCGGCAAGGGCGGCAGGTGTGTGAAGCGGGCAGCGGTCGCCGACGACGTAGCGGCGCGTACCTGCCGCGCGGCAGTAGGAACGGGCGGCGCCGTCCCAAAAACCGCAGATCACGCGACAGGCGCCAGAGCGGCGCGGTCGAGGAGCAGGCGCAGCGCGGCCTCGGCCTGCCGGACAACGACGCCGTTCCCCAGGGCGCGCAACTGTGCGTTGCGGCCGAGGCCCGGAACGCCGGTCACATGCCCCTCGTCGAGTCCGTGCATCCACTCGACGAACGGCGGGTCGAGGCGACGGCGATCGTCAACTGCCCGGGGAGCGGAGCGGGTGAGGCGCTCCCACCGCTCGACGGCGCCCCGGTAGATCCCCCAGTCGAGGGAAGCATCGTCACCAGCAGCGGCAGGGGAGGGGCACCGATGCCGTTCCGGTGCTTCGCCCGCATCCGTTCCCGTCGCGCCCGCCAGACTTCCGGGGCCTTCCCGTCGTCGTGGCCCGATGCCGAGGGCGTCGGCAGCAGGTGCTCGACCTCGTCGGCGAGCGTCGGCCCATGACCACCCGCGCGCCGCTTGTCCGGATGCTGCGAGCCCCCGTTCGAGGCGAGATTCGAGGTCGGGGTCTTCAGCAGCGGGCCACGCGACGACGAACACGCGCTCTCTGCGGTGGGGAGCGCCGATCTCCGATGCGCGTACGCACGCCCACTCCGCATCGAACCCGAGGCGGGCCAGGTCTGCGAGTACAGCGCCGAGTGCGCGCACAGCAGGCTTACCGCCTCCGTCTCCCACGCACCACGTGCAGCGTTCCATGTCGCTATGGGCCGGCGCGGAGAGGAGTCCGCGGACATTCTCGATCACCACCAGGGAAGGGCGTAGGGACTGGATAGCGCGGGCAACGTGCAGCCACAGACCGGACCGCGTACCGGCGGCGATGCCGGCGCCGAGGCCGGCCTCGCTCACGTCCTGGCACGGAAACCCGGCGGTAAGGATGTCGACGGGCTCGACCAGGGCGAAGTCTGCTGCGGTCAGATCGCCGAGGTTCGGAACCTCGGGCCAGTGGTGCGCGAGGATCGCCGCGGCGTTGGCGTCGTTCTCGACGTGCCACGCCACCGATCCGCCGAGCACCTGCTGCACGGCCATGTCGAGACCGCCGTACCCCGAGCAGAGACTGCCGATCCGGGGACCGGCGGCGCTCACTGCTCGGCGCCGACGAAACGGGCGTAGACCCGGTGCTCGACGCGGCCCTGCTCGACGACAGACCGGGCGACCGCCTCGAACGCGCCGTCGGGGTAAGCGGCCAGTCGACCGCTGCGGATGGCCTGCGCGGCCGACGATGCCCGAGCGATCGACGCGAGCCGCTGCACGATCGCCCACTCGCCCGGACGGTCGGCGAGCTCCGTCGCGATCAGAGCGTGCTTGGTGTTCCGGCTGCGCGGCGGCGGCCCGGTGAAGGTGACAGACACAAGATCCCCCATGTGTTCTCGGACACGAACAACAGCGGGCACAAGCTGCCCGGTACAGACTGTTTGTCTGTTGCTGTTCTCGAACAAGAACAAACGTAGTCGTGGCTGATTCCGCACGTCAACGCAGTTCCAGGGTGTGCATTCCGGGGTAATGGCTGCTTAGATAAGATCGTTCGCGTTCTGCGACAAGAACGGAGATGAGAACCCGTGTCCCCCATAGGCGGCGAGAGCTCGACGCCCTTCACCGACATGGTTCGCGAGGTGCTCGCCGTCCCGGGCGCGACCCTGCGAAGCGTGGCCGAGCGGGCAGTCGACCCCGAGACGGGCAAGAAGCTCCAGTGGACGACCCTCGCGAAGATCAAGAACGGCGAGAGCTACCGGCACGACAAGTGGATCGTCGGTGCCATCGCGGCGGCGACCGGGCTTGATCCCGTCGAGGTGCGGAAGGCGGCGGCGGCTGAGTGGGTGGGGCTGACGGCCGGCGACATCCTCGGCATGTCAACACCCAAGGTTTCCATCGTCGTTGCGTACCAGCCAGGAACAAGGCCCGAAGATCTACCGTTGGTTAGAGAGGCGCTCAAGAATCTTGACCTCGAAGACGCGACGATCACGGTCACCGAGGAGCCTCACGGAGCGTCGTAGTCGCGTGACCTGCGGCGATATGGACGCTAATGTGGATCGAGCCTTGCCTCGGACGTGTGTTCGAGCAAGGTGCCGGCCATGCCACGAGGGGGGCATCTTGTACCGCGTCCGCCGTACCCGACTCGACGACACCGCACCAGCAGCAGGGCGTGCGACCGCTGACAAGCGCGACATCCTGCTCGACGACAGACACATCACGGACACCGGGGCCATAGCCCTTGAGGCTGTCCTGAACGCCCTTCCCCCCACGGGCGGTCAGGAGCGAGCTTCGAAGTGTCCCCAGCAGCCCGACGCGAGCGGGGCGGCGCAGGACTGAGGAAGTGAGGAGGGGCCGCGCGGCGCAAGCCGTGCGGCCCCTCTGGTGCGTCTGGCGCCGATGGCCTCACGTCGGCTTGTCCGTGCCACCCCTCCCAATCCTTCGGACACCGGGCAAAGGGGCTGATGGAGGGGCTTGCCGTGTGGCCATCGTGAGGCCGAACGGCTCTGGAGTGGTCGGCACCGGCTGACACTCGAACATGCTGTGAACCCATCTGACCTGCATGTTCTGTCACGCGCCGGTACCGACCAGCACCCCCCACCACAAAGGATCTTGAGCTCGTAATGCGTAGGTCTCGGGTTCGAATCCCGAAGGCGGCTCTGTAGAACCCTCAGGACTCACTCGCCGTGACCTGGGGGTTTTGCTTTTAACGGATGCGGCGTCGGCGCCGGGCCGGTGTCACCCCGCCCCCGCCCCCGCCGCCTCGACGGCCTCGGCCCAGGTCGCTCGGAGGTCGCCGGCGCGGACCGTGATCGTGGCGTCGGTCAGGGCTATCTCGTGGGTGCAGCCGCCGTCGGCGGTGGGGAGGATCTCGTCGAGGAGTACGGCGTCGGACCGCATCCAGTCGATTTCGTGGTCGTAGGCGAGTGTGAAATGGGCCACGCCTTCGTAGGTGATGCGAAGACCCGCGTCGTGCTTCCACTGGTTGGGGGCGAATTCGAGGGTGAGCGTTCCGCTCTTGTCCGTCGCGATCCGGATGTCGGAGAGCTCCAGGTCCTTCACGCACCGGGTGGCGTTCCGGGTGTAGTGGTCGGCGTCGGAGGCGAAGGCCCGGGCGCCGGGGGGCAGCGCTCCTTCGAGTTCGGGCAGCGCCGCCAGGTACGCGGTGGCGTCCGTGAAGAACCCCTGGAGGTCGCCGTCCCAGGCAGCCTTGACGTATTTCATCTGCAACCGACCGCGTAGTTCCAGTCGTTCCAGTCGTTCCAGTCGCTCTAGTAGTAGTCCTCGTGCTTGCGGTCCTGGCCCGTCGGGGTCAGTTCGTGGCGTTCGAACTGCACCGTGTAGTCGTAGTCGTCCACCATGACCGCGTAGGCGGGGGGAACCTCGGGGTCGCGGGGTTCGGTGATGCCGAGGATCGCCCCGAGGCGGCCCGCCAGTTCGGGGCGGCGCGGGGAGTGGGTGATGCGGACCTCGGCGTAGAAGTGGAACGCGTCCTCGGGGGTCTGATCGGCCTGATCGGTCTGTTCCATGGCGGTCATTCCGTTTCCTGCTGTCTCTGTCTCTGTCTCTGTCTTTGTCTCGGCGCCTGCGTCGTCCACTGTCTCACCGTCTCTCTGGGCTCTCCGGGCTCACTTGTGGGTGATCTCTCCGTCCAGGGACACGTTCAGATGGCTGCCGTCACGGCTCAGCCAGCCGAGCTGGGCCCGGCCCTTCTTGCTCAGCTGCACGTCCCACTCGAACGGCTGGCCCGCGGTGCGCGACGGGCCCTTGATCCACTCGTTACCGAAGCGGTCGATGTAGCCCTTCCGCGTTCCCCGGGGCAGGCCCGAGTTCACATTGACGTCCTGCGACGGTACGAACCGGATGCGGCCGGAAGTCGGCAGCTGGGCCTCCTTGATGAGCCCCTTCACCCCGGTCCGGGGCTTCGACGTCGGTACCGGCTCGTCGCACGTCTTCAGCCCCAGCGGGTCGATCATCGACAGCGGGGTGTCGACGTATCCGTGGTGGTTCGGCGCCGGATCCAGCCCGAGGGGGTCCGCGGACAGATAGCGCGCCGTTTCCGGGTCGTAGTAGCGGAAGTAGTTGTAGTGCAGTCCGGTTTCGGGGTCGGCGTACTGGCCGGGGAAGCGCAGGGGGCAGTCGGCCGTGCCGTCGTCCGGGGCGGTGGAGTGGCGGGCGCCCCACAGGACGTGGTGGTGCTGCCACGCCAACTCGCCGTCCGGGGCGACCAGTTCCGTGGGGGTGCCCGCGGTGTCGGTGATGACGGCGTGGAAGCGGACGGTGCGGTCGGCGGTGGTGTCCTCGGCCAGCGACGACAGGAGAGACGTTCCTCCGGTACGGACGAGGGGGCGGTGATCGGTCTGGGTGAGGGGACGGTGGGAGTCGGGGGCGTAGTCCCAGGTGGTGACCCGGCCGCCCGGGGCCTTCTGTTCGGCGAGGCGGGTGTCGTCCCACGTGAAGTCGGTGCGGTCGGCCGTCGAGCCGTCTTCGAGCAGCCGGTACTTGGCGATGCGGCGGCCCATCGGGTCGTACGCGTAGTGCCAGTGCTCTCCGTCCGGGGTCACCGCCCCGGTGAGGCGGTCCTCGGGGCTCCAGGTGTAGGTCCAGCTCCGGCGCTGCCCGTTGAGGAGCTTGCGGGTGCGGCGGACCAGGCGGCCCTGGGCGTCGTGCTCGTACGTCGTGTTCCCGGACCGGCGGATCAGGGTGCCCTCGAACTCGAACGAGAACTCGCGCTCGCCGGTGGGCTCGCCGATGGCTTCGCCGCGCGCCTCGCCGCTCGCCTCGCCCGTGGCCTCGACGGCTGGGGCTGCGGCGGGGGCGGCGGCACGGGTCAGGTTGCCCGCCGTGTCGTAGGCGTACGCCTCGGTCCAGCCGTGCGCCCGGACGCCGGTGACCCTGCCGGCCGGGCTGGTGGTGAACCTCCTCGTACCCGAGGACAGGTCGCGGATCTCGGTCAGATGGCCGTCCGCGCGGTAGGCGTAGGTACGGTGCTGGAGGAGGCGGTCGGCCAGGTCGGAGCGGGCGGTGAGGGACTGGGCGGCGAGGCGGCCCCCGGCGTCCCAGTCCTGGTGCAGGGTGACTCCGTCGCCGATGCGGCGCGACGTCTCCCGGCCGGCCGCGTCGTACGAGAAGGTCAGCGTGCCCGCGTCCGAGGCCAGTTCGACCGCGCGGCCGGTCGGGCAGTACGACCAGCGCGAGACCAGTCCCGACGGGGTGGTGCGGCTGACGAGCCGCTCGCCGGCGTCGTACGCGTATGTCGTGGTGCGGCCGTTCACCGTCTCGGCCGTCACCCGGCCGAGCGCGTCCCGGACGAGGGTGATCTCCGCGTCGGCGTTGACCGCGCGGATCAGATGGCCGGCCGGGTCGTAGGCGTAGGTCGTGGTCCCGTCGTCCGCGGGGGAGCGCTGTTCGGTGATCCGGCCGAGCGGGTCCCGCGTGAAGTGGAGGGATTCACCTGCCCCGTTGGTGCGCGAGACCAGTTCGCCCGCCGCGTTGTACGTGTAGCTGAGGGTGCGGCCGTTGAAGTCGGTCTCCGCGGTCGGGCGGCCCGCTTCGTCGTAGGTGTAGGCCCAGGTCAGGCCCTGGGCGTTGGTGACGCCCGTGAGTCGGCGCTCGGTGTCGTGGGTGAAGGTGTAGGTGGCGCCGTCGGCGGTGGTGTGGGTGGCCGGGACGTCGAACGGGGCGGGAGTGTGGCGGGTGGTGTGGCCGGCCTGGTCGGTGTGGGTGAGGGGGTTCCCCTCGGCGTCCCAGGTCCACGACTCCGTCGTGCCGTCGGGGTGCTCGCGCCGGGCGGGTTTGCCTTCGGTGGTCCAGGTGGTGCGGGTGGTGTGGCCGAGGGGGTCGGTGACCTCGGCAGGGCGGCCGAAGGGGTCGCGGCGGACCGTCGTGGTGCGGCCCAGCTCATCGGTGATCGCGGCGGGGAGGCCGGCCGGGTCCGGGGTGATGCGCCGCGTGCCGCCGAGGGCGTCGGTGACGGCGGTCAGATGGCCCGACCCGTCCCAGCTGTGGGTGGTCCGGGCGCCCAGCGGGTCGGTGGTGGTGAGGAGGTTGCCGAGTTCGTCGTAGGTGTGGCGCCAGGTGGCCCCGCCCGGTTCGATGACCTCGACGGGCTGGCCGAGCGGGTTGTAGGCGGCGCGGGCCACCGAGCCGTCGGGCAGGGTGAGTTCGGTGAGGTTGCCGTGCTCGTCGTACGCGTACCGGGTGGTGCGGCCGAGGGGGTCGGTGCTGGTGAGGGGATTGTCGCCGTACTCGTCCCACTGCGTGCGGGTGGTGTGGCCCAGTTGGTCGGTCTCCTCGACGACCAGGCCCTCGCTGTTGTAGCGGTGGCTGGAGGAGTGCCCGAGTGAGTCGGTGTACGTGGTGGTGCGGGCCACCTCGTCGTAGGTGAGCGTGCCGGAGAGGATGCCGTCGACGCCGTCGGTGCGTACGACCCGGCCCTGTGTGTCGTACACGTAGGAGAACCAGGTGCCGTTGCGGTCGGTCCACCGGGTCATACGGCCCTGGTCGTCGTAGGCGAACGTCAGGGGCCTGCCGCTGGAGTTGACGACCTCGCTGAGGTTTCCGGCGGCGTCGTATCCGTAGCGCATCACCACGGTGCCCGCGTCCGGAGGGAGCTGGCCGGTGTAGCGGTCGGGGGCCCGCTCCAGCAGGCGCAGGGCGGTGATGCGCGGGCCGTGGGAGTCGACGGCGAGGTAGTAGCCGCCGGAGTGGCGGATGCCCTCGGGGACGCCGCCGGCGTTGCGCTCGATGTCGATGCGGGCACCGCTGCGGTCCTGCCAGGCGTCGATGGGCAGGTGGAAGACGCCGGGGGTGGCGGAGTTCAGCGGGGTGCTGAAGGAGCGGACCACGCCGGTGGCCGGGTCGGTGATCGTCATCACGCCGTCCGGTTCGCCGTCCCACTCCAGCGGCCAGCGGGCGCCCTTGAGCGGCAGCACCGGCTCGCCGGGAGCCGGCACCGGGTAGACCAGGCGCATGCCGTCCGCGCCCGCGAAGACCACGCCCTCGCCGTCGATCTGGACGCATTCGTCCAGGGTGGAGATCCAGGTCGGGCCGAAGCACACCCCGCCCCGGTAGGAGGACAGATGGGTGCGCTCGAAGACGAACGGCAGCGAGGCGGGCAGCGTCAGGTCGGTCTGCGACATGAGCATCGCCCCGGTCGCCACGTCGATCGGCTCTCCGACGCACCGGGTGCGCTCGCAGTTGCGTGCGGCGGGCCCGAGCTCGACCAGGTCGGGGCGGAGCGAGGGCGGGCGCAGCATGAACGGTGTCGGGTTGGTGAACGCGCCCTCGACTCCCGCCTTCACCACGCCGCTTCCGGCGCCCAGCACCCCGCCGTAGATCATGCCGTCCTTGGCGGCCTGGTTGATCTCGTCCAGGCTGAAGCCGTCCTGCAGACCGGTGGCGATCTTCAGCGGCTGGGCCACGGCCAGGTCGACGGTGACCGACTCGACACCGCCGAACGCCGCCGCCACCAGCGTCCCCGCCGCGATCTCCGCGACCGTGGTGGAGACCGCGACGCCCAGGGTGGCGCCCATCTCGATGATCACGTCGGCGGCCGCCACCGCCGCCCCCGAGGCCAGGCCCGCGGTGAAGAAGGCCAGGGCGATGCCACCGGCGATCACCGCCGCGTCGATGCCGATCTGCGTCCACAGCTTGGTGATCGCGTCGTCCACCGCGTCCGCGAACTTCTCCAGCGCGTCCGCCATCTTCCGCGACGACTTGGCCAGATCGCTCAGCCAGCCCGCGTCCTTGCCCTTGGCGTACCGCTCCCAGAACGTGGTGAAGGTGTCGATCGCCTCACCCTTGTTGTTGTGGATGAGCGAGGTCGCCGTGTTGTTCACCGGGGTGCGTACGTCGTCGACCGCGTCCGCGAAGGTGCGCCAGGCCTGCGCCGCGTGCCGCAGCGTGCCCGAGTTCGCGTCCGGCCACCACATGCCCAGCTTGAGCAGGACCTTCTTGGCCTCGTCCTCGATGCTCACTCGGCACCGTCCTGAGGGGCGTCCTGGGGGCCGTCCTGGGGGCCGTCCTGCGGGTTCACCTTGGCGAACATCCCGGCGATCAACTCGTCGTTGTCCACATGCCCGTCCGACATGTCGATCATCGCCTCGTGAATGCTCGTCAGCCCGAGCACCAGGATCCCGGCGCCACGCTCGATCGCCTTCTGCTGCGGCTCGTACGCATCCCCGAACGCGCTGCCCTGCTCGTCGTCGCCCCAGGGCTTGCCGAAGCCGTCCAGCGCCTTCACCAGGTTCGTCAGCGCCGTGCTCAGGTTCTTCGCCTGTTCGTGGAAGACCGGCGCCGACAGCTTCAGATCAGCCGTCTTGATGTCCAGAACCTTGCCGTCGTCGCCCACCGGCACCTTCCCCCGTCGATCCCGCACGCGCCCCTGCGACTCGCGCATGCCATTCCTTGACCGTAGGAGGCCAGAGTCATGAGATCGCAAAGCGGAGGTCGTGGGTACGTAACGAAAGGCCAGGTCGGATCCGCTCCGACCTGGCCTTTACGGGTTCAAATGACGCTCGGGTGACGTCAGTCGATGCCCTGTGCGAACGAGAACACCCCGTACGGGTCGTACTTCGACTTGACGTAGGACAGGCGGTCGTAGTTCTCGCCGTAGTACGCCGTGCGCCAGTCCGTCAGGGCCGGGTCGATGAAGTTCTGGTACGACTCGCCCTTCGAGATCGGGTTCACCGCGGTGAAGCCGTTGTCGACGAAGCGCTGGCCGGAGGCGAGCTGGTCGCCGGAGAGGATGCCGTAGGCGAACGTGTAGTACGACATCAGCAGGGTGCTGTCGCGGTGGACGTACGCCGTCGAGGTGCGCGGGACCCTGTTCGCGGCGCCGCCGAGCGCCATGATCTCGAACTTGTGGAAGTGGCCGGCCGTGCGCTCGGTGTCGAAGACGCCGACCAGACGGGCCCACTCGGTCTCCGAGGGCGACCGGCTCAGCAGCCGGCCGCGGCCCAGGACATGGCCGAACGGGGCGAGCTTGCCGTTCGCCGGGTCCCAGGTGTTGTTGTGGCACTGCTGCTGCGAGTACGTGCCGCAGCCGAAGATCTTCATCATCGCGGACTTGTAGGTGTCCGTGTAGACGTTCTGCTGGATCGGGGCCGCGCCCGTCAGGGCTGTCAGCCGGGCGATCTCGGTGTCGAACTCCGCGCGCGTGCCGATCGAGGTGACGAGCAGAGTCACCAGTGGGGCGTTGCCCGCCGCCGAGTCGAACAGGTCGATGTTGGAGCGGCTGCCGAACGTGGTCGGCGCGCTCTCCAGCCACTGGGTGAGGCCGTGCATCGCGCCGACCGCGTGGTCGTAGCTGAACAGCAGCTCGGCCACGTTCAGGTTCGGGACGGCGGTCGGGGTGACCGTGTACTGGGTCACGATGCCGAAGTTGCCGCCGCCGCCACCGCGGATCGCCCAGTACAGGTCCGGGTTGGAGGTCGGGGACGCGGTGACCTGGCGGCCGCTGGCGAGGACGACCTTCGCCGAGGTCACCTTGTCCGCGCCGAGCCCGTGCTGGCGGGTGAGCAGACCGACGCCGCCGCCCTGGAGGAAGCCGCCGAGCGCGACGGTCGGGAACATGCCGCCCGGGATGGCCAGGCCGCTCGCGCCGAGGCCGTTGACGAGGTCGACCAGCTGCGTACCGCCGCCGACGGTCGCCGTGCCGGAGCCACCCGTCACCGCGTTGAGCTTCGAGACGTCGATGACCAGGCCGGTGGTGGTCGAGTAGCCGCCGCCGCTGTGGCCGCCGCTGCGGGCCGTCACCGGGATGTCGTGGTACTCGGCGAAGATCAGGCTGGTCGTCACGTCGGTGGCGTTCGCCGCGTACACGACGGCCTGCGGATTGGTCAGGCTGTACTGGCCGTACTCGACGGTCTTGGCCGCCGCGTACGAGGAGTCGGACGGCAGCACCAGCGTGCCCGTCAGATTCGCGCGCAGCCGGTCCCATTGGCTCGTCGTGGTGGCGGTGGCGGTGGTGAACCCCGACAGGGACAGGGCCGCGGCTCCGGCCCCCGCCATCCCGATGAACGACCTGCGTGTGATCATGCCTTGCTCTCCCCTGTGAGCCTCGTTGATCCCCTGGATCCGAGGGATCGGAATCCTGCCACGGATTCCGGCCGACAGGTGGGGCAGTTGGCCAGTACGGCGCGACCTCGACTGCCGCTCAAGTCCCGCTGGAGCTGGGGTTGTTCGGGATCCGGAAGGTCCGCCGCCGCGTTCAAGTGTGGAGCTTGACGTGGTCCGCGGCCGTGTCCGCGCCCCCTAGGCTGAACGCGTAGCGACCACGTACAGGGCGGGTGTTCATGGCGGACTCATGGGTCAATTCCGCGGAGCGGATCGGTGCCGACCTCCATGTGGAACTGGCCGGATCCGGCAGCCGGCGGGCCGCGCTCATCCGCGCGCTGCGGTCCGCCGTCCAGGACGGGCGGCTCGCGCCCGGCACCCGGCTGCCCCCGTACCGCTCGCTCGCCGCCGACCTCGGCCTCGCCCGCAACACCGTCGCCGACGCGTACGCCGAGCTCGTCGCCGAGGGCTGGCTGACCGCGCGCCAGGGCTCGGGCACCCGGGTCGCCCCGCGCGCCGAGCCCGTACGGGCCGCCCGGGTGCCCAAGAAGGTGCCGCGCCGGACCGCCGCCCCGGCGCACAACCTGATGCAGGGCCAGCCGGACGCCGGGTCCTTCCCGCGCGGCGCCTGGCTGACGGCCGCCCGCCGCTCGCTCAACGCGGCCCCCAATGAGGCGTTCGGGCCGGGCGACCCGCAGGGCCGCATCGAGCTGCGCCGGGCGCTCGCCGGGTATCTGGCGCGGGTGCGGGGCGTACGGACCACGCCCGAGCGCATCGTGATCTGCTCCGGCTTCGCCCACGCCCTGCGGCTGCTCTTCGGCGGCCAGGTGCTGCGCGGTCCGCTCGCCGTGGAGTCGTACGGACTCGCCTTCCACCGCTCGCTGCTCGCGGCGGCGGGCGTACGGACCGTGCCGGTCGGGCTCGACGAGCAGGGCGCGACGGTGGCGGAGCTGGCGGAACAGCCGGCGCTCAAGGGCGTACGGGCCGCGCTGCTCACCCCCGCCCACCAGTTCCCGACCGGCGGACCGCTGCACCCGGAGCGGCGCGCGGCCGTCGTCGACTGGGCACGCGCCCGGGGCCGGGTGATCCTGGAGGACGACTACGACGGCGAGTTCCGCTACGACCGCGAGCCGGTCGGTGCGGTGCAGGGGCTCGATCCCGAGCGGGTCCTCTACATCGGCTCGGTCAGCAAGAGCCTGTCCCCGGCGGTGCGGCTCGGCTGGATGGTGCTGCCCGAGCAGCTCGTCGACCCGGTGCTCGCGGCCAAGGGCCAGCGCGAGGCGTGGGCGAGCGTCCTGGACCAGCTGACCCTCGCGGACCTGATCGAGAGCGGCGGCTACGACCGGCACGTACGGCGGATGCGGCAGCACTACCGGGGCCGCCGCGACCAGCTCCTCGCCGCCCTCGACGAGCACGCCCCGCACATCACGGCGGCCGGGATCGCGGCCGGACTGCACGCCGTGCTGCGGCTGCCGCCGGGCACCGAGCGGGCGGTCCTGAAGGCCGCGGCCTGGCAGGGGATCGCGCTCGACGGGCTCGCCGGCTACCGCCACCCGGACGCGGCCATGCCGGCTCAGGACGGTCTGGTCGTCGGCTATGCCACCCCGCCCGACCACGCCTATCAGGCGGCTCTGGACGCCTTGTGCCGCGCGCTGCCTCCGGCGCCATGACTTCATGGACTTCATGAACTTCGGGGACTTGAGGGACTTTAGGGTGGACGGCACGGCGATCATGAGGGGGCGTGGCTGAAGTGGCCGAAGTTACGGAGCTGGTCGGGGAGTTCGACGGGGAGCGGATCAGCTGCGCGGTGGCGGAGCCCGGCGGAGTGATCCCCTCCGTCACGGTCGTCCTGCTGCACGGCGCCGGAATCGGCGACAAGGCGCGGCTCGCGGAGCTGGCGGAGGACTTCCGCTCCCGTGGCCACCGCGTCCTCGCCCTCGACTTCTCCGGGCACGGCGCCTCCAGCGGTGACCTCGCGGAGCTGAGCCTGGAGCGCCGGTTCCGGCAGGCACGGGAGGCTGTCGACGCCTACGTTCCGCCCGGCCAGAGCCTGGTCCTGACCGGCTTCAGCATGAGCGGCCAGACCGTCGCCGATCTGGCCGCGCACTACGGCTCCCGGGTCGCGGGCATCGGGCTGTGCGCGCCCGCCGTGTACGCGGACGCGGCCTGGTCCGAGCCGTTCGGGGCCGAGCCGGGAGCGCCGGGGACCCCGCCGGGGGCGCCCGTCTCGCGCTTCACCGAGATCCTCCGTACGCCCGACAGCTGGCGGGGCTCGCGCGCCCTGGACGTCTTCCGGACGCTGCGCACCCGGGTGGTCCTGGCCGTACCAGAAGTGGACGAGATCATTCCGTACGCCGTCACGGAGGCCGTGACACAGGCGCTGGCCGCCGGGAACGAGTCCCGCTTCACCCGTCTCGCCTTCGAGGGCGCGCACCACCGGCTCGGGGTGTGGTTCAGGGAGCACCCGGTCGAGCGCGGCCGGTTCGTGGACGCGGTCCTGGACGATCTGGGCGCGGACGGCTGGGAGCTGACCCGCCGCTGGGTCGACAAGACACTGCCGGAGGGCGAGCGGGTCCGGGACGCGGTGGCGCTGCGGGGCGGATGGACGTCGCAGATGCGGCTGGTCCGTACGGAAGGCGTCGACGGGCTAGATGCAGAACAAGCCACTCCCGTGCGCGAGTTGGTGCTGCGCTCCTTCGCCAAGCCCTTCTACCGGCGGCACGCGGCCGGTCTCCTCGCGCGCGAGGCCGCGGTGCTCGGGCTGCTGGCCGGGACGGACGTGCCCGCGCCCGTACTCGTGGCGGCCGACCCGCAGGGCGAGCACTGCGACCATCCCTCGCTGCTGATGACCCGCCTGGACGGCGCGGTCCGGCTCGACGAGGACGGTCTGGAGCGCCGGATCGGGCTGCTCGCGCGGCAGTTGCTGGACATCCACGGCGTCCGGGTGGCGGAGGCCGGCCGGCCCCGGGAGTACGAGCCGTGGACCTCCGCCGACCGGGTGCGCGTCCCGGCGGACACCCGGCGGCCCGACGTCTGGCGCCGGGCGGTCGACGTCATCCGGCAGCCGCCGCCCCCGTACGAGGGGTGCTTCCTGCACCGGGACTTCCACCCGGGGAACGTGCTGTTCAGCGGCGTGGGCGACGGGCTGCGGATCAGCGGGGTCGTCGACTGGGTGGAGACGTCGTGGGGCCCGGCCGCGCTCGATGTGGCGCACTGCTCGACGGCGCTCGCGCTGCTGCACGGGGTAGCGGCGGCGCGGGAGTTCGTGGCGCGGTACACCGCCGGGGGCGGACGGCTCGGCGGCGGCCTGCTCCACTGGCAGCTCCTGGACGCGCTGGCATACGCGCCGGACGCCGAGAAGGTCGCGGGCCCGTGGCGGGAGCTCGGGCGCACGGACCTGACGCCGGAGCTGCTTACCGGGCGGCTGGAGGAGTACATCGCGTCGCTGCTCGACGGAGAGGCCGACTAGGACGCTCGGGCGGCCCAAAGGTTGTACGCGATCGTAAAATTGGCGCAAAATCGCTGGTGCCGGTCAGCGGTCGTCCCGCGTCGCCGAGCAGGCGCGGACCGAGTGGCGAAGAGGCGTCCGTGGACGCGGGCAGGACGAGGTCCCCGGGCACTCACCTGGGATGCCCGAGGACCTCTCTGTCCTTCAGATCCGTTCCGACGGCGACACTCCCCCGAGTGTGGTTCTCCACCGAGCGCCGGCGGACCGGATCCGATGGACAGATCTAATCAGCGCCCACCAACAGATCGCTAACATGTGGCCAACGGTCAACGGGGCAGCCGGTGGACGGGCAGTGGGGAAACCGGTGGAGGTCGGGGTGTGCGTGCGGTTCGGCCTGCTCGGCCCGCTGACCGTGGGGGGCGAGCCCGTCGGCGGCGGCAAGGTCCGGTCCCTGCTCGCCGCCCTTCTGATGCGGCCCGGCCGGGTCGTCCCCAGTGACGATCTGAAGCTGGCCCTGTGGGGCGGCGAGCCGCCCGCCTCCGCCACCGCGTCACTGCACAACCACGTCGCCAGGCTGCGGCGGCTGCTCGACTCCGAGGACCGGGTACGGGCCGTGCCGCCGGGATACGTCCTGCGGGTCGATCCGGGCGAGCTCGACACCCAGGTCTTCGAGGACCACGCGCGCGTGGCGCTCGCCGCGCACAACCGGGGCGACTGGCCGCTGGTGGCCGAGGAGACCGCCGCCGCCCTCGCGCTGTGGCGCGGCGCGCCGCTCGGCGGGCTCTACGACCCGGCCGACGGCGAGCCCGCCCTCGTCCAGCGGCTCGGCGAGACCCGGCTGCTCGTCCTGGAGTGGAAGTACGAGGCGGAGCTGCGGCTCGGCCGCCATGAGGGGATCGGGCCGGAACTGGCGGCGCTGACCGCCGCGTTCCCGCTGCGCGAGGCCTTCCACCGGCAGCTGATGCTGGTGCTGCACCGCACCGGGCGGCAGGCGGAGGCGTTCGCCGTGCACCAGCGGCTGCGCCGCACCCTGGTCCAGGAGGTGGGCGTCGACCCGGGGCCCGCCGTCCAGGAGGCGCACCGGGAGATCCTGCGGGAGCCCGACCCGCGCGCCGAGCTGCCCGCCCCGGCCCAACTTCCGCCCCGGCCAGCCCATTTCACCGGCCGCGACGACCTGGTGGCGCAGCTCTGGACCGCCCTGACCCAGCGGCGGCGGCAGCCGGAGGCGCCCGCCGGGGTGCCCGCGCCCCCGAGCACTCCCGTAGGCACCCCGCGCGCCCCCGCCTACCCGGCCGCCCTCGCGGCCCTCTCCGCGCTCGCCGGACCTGGTGCCCCGGCACGGCCGGGCCGCGTCCCCGCGCCGCCCGGATGCGCCGCCCGGCACGAGAGCGCGCCCGCCGCCACCCTCGCCGTGATCACCGGCATGGCCGGGGTCGGCAAGAGCGCGCTCGCCGTCCAAGTGGCGCACGCCCTGCGCGAGGAGTTCCCGGACGGGCAGCTGTATCTGAACCTGCGCGGCGCGACCCCGGGGCTCCCCCCGCTCCCGCCGATCCAGGCGCTCGCCGCGCTGCTCAACGCACTGGGCGTCGACTCCCGCAACGTTCCCGACACCCCCGACGCGGCCGCCGCACTGCTGCGCTCCCGGCTCGCCCCGACCCGTACGCTCCTCGTCCTCGACGACGCGGCCTCCGCCGCCCAGGTGCGGCCGCTGCTGCCCGCGGGGGACGGCTGCGCGGTGGTCGTGACCAGCCGGTCGCCGCTGGCCGCGCTCGACGGCGCGACCCGCTTCCCGCTCGCCCCGATGACGGCCGCCGAGAGCCTCGGCCTGCTCCGGGCGATCTCCGGGCGCCAACTGGCCGACGGCGCCGCCAGGCTGGTCGAGCTCTGCGGACGGCTGCCGCTGGCGCTGCGGGTAGCGGCCGCCCGGCTCGCCGCCCGCAGCGCGCTCAGCCCCGACGCGCTCGCCGGACTCCTCGACGCCCAGGACGGGCGCCTCGACCACCTGGAGTACGACGACCTGAGCGTGCGCCGCTCGCTCGCCGTCGCCCTCGGCGCGCTCGACCCGGACGCGGCGCTCGCGCTGCGCCGCCTGGGAGCGCTGGACCTGCCCGCGTACGAAGTCCCCGTCGTCGCCCGGCTGATGGGCCTGCCGGAGCGGCGGGCGGGGGACGCCCTCGACCGCCTCGTCGAGGTGGCGCTCCTGGAGGAGATCTCGTACGGGCGGTACGCGCCACACGACCTGGTCCGCGACTTCGCCCGTGAGTTGGCCGCCCGGGACGACGGTCGGGAGGCCGCCGTCGAGCGCGGGCTGCGCTGGTACGCCGAGGCCGCCCGGCAGAGCGGCCTGGCCCTGTCCCCGCCCGAACGCGAGGGCCCCGCGCGCGTACCCGAGCCCGTCGGGGACGCCGCCCCGTTCCCGGACACCGCGGCCGCGCTGGCTTGGGGGGACCGCGAACTGCCCGCCGTCCTGACGCTCACCGAGCGGTACGCGCGCTGCTCGCCGACCGTGTTCCTGCTGGTCAGAGCGTACTTCAGCCATCTCCAGTACCGGGGCAAATACGCCGCGCTGCGCCACCTCAACCGGTTCGTCCTGAGCGCCGCCCGGACGAGCGGCGACCGGGTCGCGCAGGCGCACGCCCTCGGGGACCTGGCCGGGGCGAACTTCCTGGCCAGCCGCATCGAGGAGGCCCTGGCCCTCAACGACGAGGCGATCGCGCTCTGGCAGGAACTCGGGGAGCGGGGCCGCACCCAGCGCACCCTCGCCAACCGCGGCATGCTCCTGGAGCGCCTGGGCCGGCACGCCGAGGCCGCCGAGCCGCTCCAGCGGAGCCTGGCCCTGACCCGCGAGCTCGACGACGCCTACGGCGAGGCGATCATCCTCAGCCACCTCGGCAACCTGCATGAGCACACCGACGCGCGCGTGGCCATCGCCTACCACGAGCGCAGCCTCGCGACCGGCGGCCGCATCGGCAGCGAGCTCCTGGCGCACACCGCGCACTGCAACATCGGGTACGCCCACCTCACCCTGGGCGAATGGGCGGCCGCCCTCGGCCACTTCGAGCGGGCGCTGCGGATCCTCGGCGAACAAGGTGACTGGCACGGGCGCTCCCAGTCCGCGGTCGGCCTGGTCCGGGTCCTGGGTGAACTGGGCCGTACCGACGAGGCGTACGCCGCCTGCGCGGACCTGCTCGACCAGGCCGTCGAGCGGTGCGACGCGTACACCGAGGGGCTGGGCAGGCGTGAATACGGCCGCCTGGAGCGGTCGCGCGGCCGTCTCGCGCAGGCGCGGGTCCAGTGGGAGCTGGCGCTGACGGCCCTGGAGGGCGGCGACCCGAAGGCGTACGCGGAGGTGGCGGGGCTGCTGGCGGGGCTAAACGCGGGTCTGGACGCGGGTCTGGACGCGGGGCAGGGCGCCGGGGTGGGCGCGCGGGAGGACGGGGAGGGGCGGGTCGCGGCGGAAGCCGGGTGAAACATTCCCGGGCCCCCGTCGCGTCAATGAGGTGTAGGGGAGGTCAACGGGTCGGGGGAGAGCATGAGAAAGCTGGGGCAGCCGAGGCAGCCGAGACAAGCGCGTACGGATGAGTTCCTGGAGTTCGCGTCAGGCAGAGCGAACCACCTCTTCCGCGCCGCGTGCCTGCTGACCAGTGGAGACACTCATCTCGCCGAAGACCTGGTGCAGGAGACGCTGGGCCGGATGTATGCGCTGTGGGGCCGGATCTCCCGGATCGACAACCCCGCGGGATACGCGCAGACGATCCTCGTGCGCACGTTCCTCACCCACCGGCGACGGCGCTCGGCCGACGAACAGCCCATAGGGGAACTGCCGGACCGGCCCGTGACCACGGACGGGGACCCGGCCCTGCGGCTCGCGCTGCTCGACGCGCTCGCCCGGCTCGCGCCCAAGGACCGCGCGGTGGTGGTCCTGCGGTACTGGGAGGACCGCAGCGTCGAGGAGACGGCCGAGGCGATGCGGGTCAGCTCGGCCGCGGTCCGCACCCGCTCGGTGCGCGCGCTGGCGAAGCTGCGCGAACACCTGGGCGGCAGCCTGGCGGAACTCGCAGCGCTCTGACGACCACGCACCACGCACCACACACGACTGACCACCGACCACTGAGCACGAAGCGAGGAGTGGGGTTCCACCATGCCTTTTGAAGACCAGCTCGGCGACGCGATGCGCAGCACCGGCGACGGCTTCGTCCCGCAGGACAGCCACGCGCTGCTCGACGGCGCCTTGATCAGCGGCCGCCGCCGGTTGGCCCGGCGCCGGGCCGCCACGGTGACCGGCAGTGTGGTGGCGCTGGCCGCGGTGGGCCTCGGCGGCGCCTGGGCGGGCGGGCTGGTCGGCGGCTCGTCCGGCGGCTCGGGGGGCTCGGGCGGTGCGGCCGCGTCCGTGGCGGCGCCGCCCAAGTCGACTCTCCCGGAGGGGGTGTCGGTCGACGCCGAACAGATGATCAAGAACCTCATCTCGCTCCTCCCGCAGGGGAAGACCAGTGACGAGCAGGGCAGTGGCACAGGTGGCCCGGCCGACAAGCCCAAGATGCCGGCCGCGTCGGTCGTCTTCGACGACGGCAAGGGCAAGGGGTCGATCGGGATCTCGCTGAGCACGATCGATCCGGCGGGCCAGGGCGCCACCGGGTATGTGGCCTGCCCGTCGAAGGCGATCACGGACTACGACCACTGCGCTGCCGAAGTGCTGCCCGACGGCTCGCGGTTCATGTTCTTCCAGGGGTACGAGTACCCGGACCGCCGCGAGGAGACGAAGAGCTGGCGGGCCACGCTGGTCACCCCGAAGGGCGTACTGGTCGACGCGAGCGAGCACAACGCGCCCGCGGAGAAGGGCGCGAAGATAAGCCGCGTCGACCCGCCGCTGACCGGAGCGCAGATGAAGGCGCTGGTCACGGCCGAGGTGTGGAAGACGACCATGGCGGGTGCGAAGGTGCCGCGCCCGGAGGCGGTGCACCCGGCCGAGCCGAGCGGGGCCTCGATGCAGGCCAAGCTGGTCGCCTCCCTGCCGAAGAAACTCAAGGTCGTCGACCAGGGAAACCAGGGTGGCTACGCGTTCGCGGTCGTGGACGACGGCAAGGGCAAGAGCCTGGTCGGCATCAACGTCCAGCCCGGGATGGGAGACGTCCCGCTGCAGGGCACGGTGTCGACGCTCCCCGACGGCACCCGGGTCGGCGAGGAACAGCGCCCGGGCGAGAAGGGCGGCGCGGGCGTGGTGTGGTGGACGGTCGACACGATCCGCAGGAACGACCTCCGCGTGGTCATCAGCGCGTTCAACACGGGCAACCAGAACGCCCCGGCGACCCGCGCCACTCCCGCACTGACGATGTCCCAGCTGAAGGCGATAGCGCTCGATCCGAAGTGGGAGAAGCTGAGCTGAGCGATCCGCTGGGAGGTGTGGTGATTCGGCTGCGGACCGGCTGTGGCTTGTCGCTCCCCAAGTTCTCGGCTTCGCTCGAACAGGGGGGGCCTCCATCGCGGCGGAGCCGCATAGGTCACGGCCCCGCGTCCCTATGGGGCGCCGTGGGCGCTCACTTCGCCTCCGAGTACCGCTCCACCACCGCCGTCGTGAACGGGAACCTCACCGGGGTCTCGCCGAAGGCGATCCGGCCGGCCAGCTCGCCCGCCGTGCGGATCGCCTTCACGACCTGGGGGGCCTCGGCCTCAGGGCAGTGCACGACGACCTCGTCGTGCTGGAAGAAGACCAGCTCGGCCCGCGTCCCCGCGGCGGCGAGCTCCTGGCGCAGCGCGGCGAGCAGCAGCAGCGCCCAGTCGGCGGCGCTGCCCTGGACGACGAAGTTGCGGGTGAAGCGGCCTCGGGCCCGGGCGTTGGTGGACGCGTATCCGGGGGTGAACTCGCCGTCCGGGGAAGGAAGTTCAGCGCCGCCCTCCTGGGGTAGGCCCGCCTCGCCGTCGTCGCCCGCCCCGGCCGCAGGCGGGCTGGTGCGGCCGAGCCAGGTCCGTACGAGACGGCCTTCCTCGCCCGCCTTCGCGGCGTCGTCCACATACGCCACGGCCCGGGGGAAACGGCGGCGCAGGGCGGCGAGGTTCTTGAGGCCGTCGCCGGACGTCTGCCCGTAGATCGCGCCAAGAAGTGCGAGCTTCGCGTGGTCGCGGTCGCCGGAGAAGGCGCGGTCGGACAGGGACGTGTAGAGGTCGCCGTCGTGCCCGGCCACCTCCATCAGCCCCGGGTCGCGGGAGATCGCGGCGAGCACGCGCGGCTCCATCTGGTCGGCGTCGGCCACCACCAGGCGCCAGCCCTCGTCGGCAACGACCGCCTGCCGGATGACCTTGGGGATCTGCAGTGCGCCCCCGCCGTTGGTGGTCCAGCGGCCGCTGACCGAACCTCCCGGGGTGTACCCGGGGCGGAAGCGGCCGTCGCGCACCCAGTCGTGCAGCCAGCTCCAGCCGTGCGCGGTCCAGATCCGGTACAGCTTCTTGTACTCGACCAGCGGCGCCACGGCCGGATGGTCGATCTCCTCCAGGGCCCAGCGGCGCGTGGAGGTAATCCGGAAGCCCGCCTCGGCGAACGCCTTGATGACGTCGGCGGGCAGATCGGGCCGGACCCGGCGGCCGAACGCGGCCGACACCTCGTCCGCGAGCTCGGCCAGCCGGCGGGGCTCGCCGCCGCCCGCGTACCGCTCGCCGAGCAGTTCGTGCAGCAGCGCGCGGTGGACGTCCGCGCGCCAGGGCAGGCCCGCCCGGTTCATCTCGGCGGCCACCAGCATCCCGGCGGACTCGGAGGCGGTGAGCAGCCGCATCCGGCCGGGGTGCTCGGCCTTCTCATGCCGCCGCTGCTGCTCCGCGTACACCTCGACCAGGGCTTCGAGCGGCAGGGCGGTGCCGCTCGGCGGCTCGAAGAGGGGGGACTGGCGGCCGGGCTCGGCGGCGCGGGCGGGCGGGTCCGCCGGTACGGGCAGGTGGCGCAGCCGGGCCCAGGCGGCCGCTGCCGAGCGCGGCTCCCCGAGGCGGCCCTCGTGGCCGAGGAGGAGCAGCTCGGCGGCCTCGATGTCGTAGCACCGCTCGACGCGGACGCCGGCGGAGAGCAGACGCGGGTAGAGGTCGGCGGTCGAGCGCCACACCCAGCGCCCCACGTCAGGCCGCGCCCGGACCGCCCCGGCCAGATCGGGCTCGTGCACCACGGGCCCCTCGGGCAGCCCGTCCCGCCCGAGGGCGACGAGCCGCGCGCCGCCGTCCTCGGTGGGGTCCAGTGCCCATTTCTCGTCCACGAGTGCGAGTGTGGCACCGGCCACTGACAACGGCGTTCCGCGGCGCGGCGCCGGGCGGCGCTACCGGGCGGCGCTACCGGTCGGCCGCCGCCCCCACCACGGCCGTCACGGCCTCCGCGTACACGTCCAGTGGATCGAGCGGCGCACGGCCCAGGAGATCGCGCAGCTCGCCCATGTCCGTGGTGGCGAGGAAGCCGCCGGCGATCGCCGAGTAGGTGCCGACCAGCATCGGCACCTGGAAGTCCAGCGCCCCGGACGCGGAGATCCGCTGGCGTGCCGCGGCCAGGGTCTCGGGCTCGAACGCAGTCCCGGTCACGGCGGCCAGCTCGGCGCCGCCGAGGGCACGGGGACCGACCAGTTCGTAGACCCGGCCCGCGTGCGGGGTGGGGTCGAGGGCGACGCGGGCCGCGATCTCGGCCAGGTCGGCGCGGGCCACCGCCGCGAGGCGGCCGTCGGCCAGGGGTGCGGTGAGGCGGCCGTCGGCGCCGGGGGCGGCGAGGAAGGCGAGGAGCTCGGAGTAGAGCCCGTTGCGCAGGACCGTCCACTTCAAAGAAGTGGACGCGCTCAGGCGGCGCTCGGTCCAGCGGTGGGCGAGGGCGTACGGCAGGTGGTCGCCCGCGCCGGTGAGGCTGGTGTAGACGACGTGGCGCACCCCCGCCTGTTCGGCTGCCGAGATCGCGCCGTCGTGGCGGGCGATCACGCTGTCGTCCTCGCCGTCACCGGCGGAGATCAGCAGCAGGGTGTCGACCCCGGCGAACGCCTGCGGCAGGGACTCGGGGTCGTCGAAGTCGACGCGCCGGGCGCCGGGCAGCGGCGCGCGCGTGCCGAGTACGACGTCGTCGCGGTCCGCGAGACGCTCGGCGACGAGTTGGCCGAGCCCGCCGGAGACACCGGTGACGAGCAGCATGGAAGACCCCCGGGAGAAGTGACGCACGATGCGGAAGGTGATGCGGAAGGTGATGCGGTAGGTGGAGTGGTTCGTGGATGTGTTCGGTAACTGCGACCATCGTGTGCGGTCCGGCACGCGCGCGTAAGGAGGCACTTCGATGTCAGTGGGGCACACGGAGGTAACCACCCCCGAGAGCCGACGGCTGATCACCGACCCCGTGATCAGCTGCGAGACCCCGCAGGACGAGTGCGGGGTGCGCGATGTGCTCGACCGGCTCGGGGACAAGTGGTCGGTGTACGTCGTGGTCGAACTCGCCGCGGGCGTCAGGCGGTTCCGCCAGCTCCAGCGCGCGGTGCCCGGCATTTCGCAGCGGATGCTGACGCTGACCCTGCGGCGCCTTGAGCGCGACGGTCTGGTGGACCGGACGGTGTACCCGACCGTCCCCGCGCCGGTCGAGTACGAGCTGACCGAGATGGGCCACAGCCTCACCCACCTGGTCAAGGCGCTCGCGGACTGGTCGATCGGCCACCGGGACGCGATCGCCCGGGCCCGGCGGGACTGGGACGCGGCGCAGTGACGACGGTGGAGCGGGCGCTGGCCGCCGCGCTGTACGCCGAGTCCGACGCGGACCTGGACACGGGCGCGTCGCTGCTCGCCGCCGATCCGTCCGCCGACGCCGAGCTCGCCCTGCGCGGGCAGGAGCTGATCGGGCGGGCGTGGGAGCGGGGGTGGCAGCCGGCCGATGTCGTACGGATGGTCCGGCGCGAGCTGGCGGAGCCGCACGTACGGCTGGCCGTGGAGCTCGTCCTCGTACAACTGAAGCGGTACGAGCGGTTGCCGGCGCGGTGGGCGGAGCAGGTCGAGGCCCTCGCCGACGCTGTCCGGGGAGCGGGGGACCGGGCCGAGGACCGTTTCACGCGCGCGACGGCGGTGCTTGAGCTGTACCGGCTGCTGCTGCGGCTGCCCGCGATCGAGCCGGTGGGGCCGGTGCCGGGCACGCCCGTGCACCTGCCGCCGGCGCACGGCGAGCCGAAGGCGCTGACGCGGATCCGGGCTCTGCTCGCCAAGGCGGAGGCGACGGAGTTCCCGGAGGAGGCGGAGGCGCTGAGCGCCAAGGCGCAGGAGCTGATGGCGCTGCACAGCATCGACGAGGCGGTGCTGGCGGCGGGCGGCCATCGGGGCGACGCGCCGGGGGCGTGCCGGATCGGGGTGGACGCGCCGTACGAGACGGCCAAGGCGATCCTGCTCGACGCGGTCGCCTCGGCCAACCACTGCCGGGCGGTGTGGAACGGGGAGTTCGGCTTCTCCACGGTCGTGGGCTTCGAGGCCGACCTGGAGGCGGTCGAGCTGCTCTACACGTCGCTGCTGGTGCAGGGGACGGCGGCGATGACGCGGGCGGAGGCGGCGCAGCGGGCGGGCGGGCGCCGGCGGACGAAGACGTTCCGTCAGTCCTTCCTGCTGGCGTACGCCAACCGCCTGGGCGACCTCCTGTCGGCGACGGCCCGCCAGGTGGAGTCGACGGCGTCCTCCACACTGCTGCCGGTGCTCGCCACGCGCGCGGTGGCGGTCGCGGGGCGGGCGGAGGAGATGTTCCCGCGGACGGTACGGACACGGGTGCGGGGGGCGACGGACGAGGCGGGCTGGCTGGACGGCACGACGGCGGCGAACCGGGCCCACCATGCGCCGGGGCGCCGGGGCTTGCCGCCGGGCTGAGGCTGTTTCCCCCACCCCGCCCCTTCCCGCTGTGACATGTGCGGCTCCGCCGCGTGGCCTCCGGGGGTGGGTGGGGGTGGAGGCTCGTTTCCCGGGGGCTTCGCTCCCGGACCCCCGTTGCGGGGCCTGCGGCCCCTGCACCCCGCTTTCGGGGCTCCGCCCCGGACCACGCTCCTCAAACGCCGGAGGGGCCGGAGGTGCCCGGACCTCGCTCCTTGCACGCAGGAGGAGGGAGTTGCCGTGCCCGTTCAGGGGCGCGGGGAACTGCGCGACCAGCCCAAGACGGCCCGCACCCGAACAACGTTCAGCCCCCGGCGAGGCCCTACACTCGTCCCGATCCGCCGCTGGGGCGCCCAGCGCGACGCGCTCGCCGACGCCCGGGCCGCCGTGGCCGACTACGCCCGACGGCTGCGGCACGACCCGCGCGCCCCGTTCGACCCGCTTAGCCCCTGATGACCGCCCGGCTCGCCGCCGCCGTCACTCCCCGCGAGGCCCGCCGCCGCCCGGCGGAGCTGCACGGATCGCGGGGCGTGGCCGAACGCATCCGGCCGGTCCTCGCCCCGCTCGCGGACCCCGCGCTGGGCGTGCCCGAGGAGGGTCCTGAGCGCGACCGGGTACGCGAACTGCTCGGCGCCGCCGCCTCCGTGCTCGACGCGGCCGCCCGCGCGATCCGGCACGGCGAGGCCGTACGCATCCCCCCGCCCGCCGAGGCCGCCCTCAGGACGCCCGACACCGGTGCGATCCTCACCGGCCCCGCCTTCCGCGCCGCCACCCGGCTGACCGCGCTCCTCGGCGATGTCGTGGAGACGGCCGAGGGCACCGGCGGCGACGGGGCCGAGCCGCTGCTGAGGCCCACCCTGCCCCGGCTCGTCCCCTCGCCCTGCGCACCATGCGGGCCGAGCTGGGCCGCCGCGACTCCCCGGTCTTCCGGCACGCCACCCGGGTCTGCGCGGTCGCCGCCACCGGGTACCTCCTCGGCAAGGCCCTGCCGCTCGGCCACGGCTACTGGGCGCCGATGGCCTCCGTCATGGTGATGCGCCCGGACTTCTCCCAGACGTACTCCCGGGCGGTCGCCCGCTTCGGCGGCACCCTCGTCGGCGTCGCCCTCGCCACCGGCCTGGTCCAGCTCGCCCACCCCGGGCCGGGCCTGTCGGCCGCGCCGGCGGTGCTCTGCGCGTTCCTGATGTATCTGCTGATGCGTACGGGATGCGCGGCGGCCAGCGCGCGTGCACCTCCGCGTACGTGGTCTTCCTGCTCGGCACCGGCGGCCTCCAGTGGACCCAGACCGTCCCCGACCGGGTGCTGCTCACCCTGCTCGGCGGGGTGCTGGCGATTGCCGCGTACGCCCTCTACCCGGCCTGGGAGACGCCCAGGCCGCGGACCCGGCTCGCGGACTGGCTGGCCGCCTGCGGGCGGTACGCGGCGGCCGTCGCCGACCGGTACGCCGACCCCGCAGCGCCCGCCGAAGAGGTGCGCCGGGCACTGCTCGACGCCCGCGCGGCCCGGGCCGCCTGGCAGGAGGCGCTGGAGCGGGCCACTCACGAACCGGTACGCCACCGGGGGCTGTCCAGGGCCGCCGCCGAGGGGGCCGGGCACGCGGTGGGGCAGCTCGGCCGGATCGCGATGCTGATGGAGGCGCACGTGCCCGAGCGCGGCGCGGCCCCGGTCCCGGCCGCCGCCGCGTTCGCCGGGGCGCTGCGCGGGGCCACCGAGCGGGGTGCGAAGGCGGTGCGGGAGCGGTGGGTGCCGCAGTGGGGCGAGGCGGAGAAGGCGCTGGCCGCGTGGGACGGCGAGGGGGCGCCCGCCGGGTCCGACCGTGTCGTACGCAAGGGCGCGGGCCTGCTCCTCCACTGCCTGGAGGAGCTCTCGGACGCGCTCGCCTCGCCCGCCCCGCCGATGGCCCTCAAGGACGCCGGGCCGCCGCCGTCCCGGCAGGGAAGGTCCTGACGGGAAGGTCCTGGCGGGAAGGTCCTAACGGGAAGGTCCTGGCGGCAAGGTCCTGACCGCGGGTCAGGGCGTCGGCAGTCCCGCCGTCGGGATGCCCGTCGGCAGTTTCCCGTCCAGCTCCGACTTGGTGAAGGTGTCGGTCTTGCCGCCCTCCCACTTCACCGTGAGGGTCTTGCCGTCCGTGCTCAGCGAGGGCATGCCCGCCGCGCGGTCGGTGTTGCCGTCGGCGCACCTCAGCTCGATCATCGCCATGCCGTTGTCGCTGACCGTGCCGCTGCACGTGTGTTCGCCGCCGAGCGCCACGGTCGCCCCGCTGATCACCAGGGCGGTGGGCTTGCCCTGGAGTACGGCCGCCCAGGCGCCGGCGATGTCCTTGGCGGCCACCTTGCCGCCGTTGCCACTGCCGTTGCCGCTGCCGCCGCTCGCGCTCGGGCTCGGGCTCTGCCCGGTGCCGCCGGTGCTCTCGTCCTTGGGCTTGTCGCCGCCGTCCGAGCTGGAGCACCCGGTCAAGGCGAGACAGGCGGCGAGGGCCACGGCGCCCGCCCCGGTACGTACATGCCTGTGCACTGCGCAATCCCCTTGCCTCAACGGTTCCCGGACGCGACAAGCTACCAGCGCGTGAACCAGGTGGGCGCGGGACGCGTCTATACCCAGTGGACGAGGAGTCCAACCCGGTGAAATGCCTGTAACGGCCCGAGTACCGCGCGTGCACGTGCATATGCTCATGCAGGCGCACATGAACACGGCTATGATCCGGGGCAGTTGACCTTTCACAGATGCACGCCTGCACATCCCCCCGGGAGCGACCTTGCACCACGCGTACAACGGCATGGCGGCAACGGAGCTTCAGGGTGTCGTCTGGCAGAAGAGCCGGCACAGTAACTCCCAGGGGACCTGCGTGGAGTTCGCCAGGCTGTCGGGCGGGAGGGTTGCCGTCCGCAACTCGACGTTCCCGGACGGACCCGCGCTGGTCTACACGCGCGCGGAGATCGAGGCGATGCTGCTCGGCATCAAGGACGGCGAGTTCGACCACCTGATCACCGACTGAGCCCCCTGGCTCACTGGATCACTGGCTCACTGAACCCCGCATACGCGAACGGGCCCCCATCCGGGGGCCCTCATGTCGTACGGGTGAGAAGCGCCGGGTCAGTCGACCGGCTGGAGGCGGAACAAGGCCCAGACCACCTTGCCGCTCAGCGTGCCCGTGAGCGGGTGCCAGCCCCAGGAGTCGCTGAACGAGTCCACCAGGAACAGGCCGCGCCCCGACTCGGCGTCGCAGTCGTCGGAGCCGGGCGAGGACGGGCTGTCCACACTGGGGTCGCGCACCGCGCACACCAGCCGGCTGGTCCAGCGCATCAGATGCAGCCGCACGGGCGGCGCGTCGGACTCGCGGGCGGTGTCGGCGGGCAGCGCGTGGCGCAGTGCGTTGGTGACGAGCTCCGAGACGACCAGGGCCACTTCGTCGAAGCGCTCCGACAGCTCCCACTGGCCGAGCGTCTTCTTGGTGAACTGTCTGGCACCGCCCACGGCTTCATAGCGGGCGGGCAGCGCACAGGACGCGGAACAGGCCACGGCGGAGGGGTCGATGGGCGGGAGGGCCTGCTTCAAAGGCTCCAACGGCTCCAGCATGGTCGATCCATTCGTCCCCATGCGAGGCACTCCCGGGATTCGCGGCCGTGGCGGTACAGGCGAACGTGGCGTACAGCAGAACAGAACGCAGGACACAGCAGGACACAAGACGAGCACGCAGGTGCGCGGGGACCATGGTTCCGAATGCCCGCTCCTGATGCAAGGGCAGATGCACGTGCACGTGCCAGACCTGTCCAACCCCGTGGTGATTGTTGCTCATTTCTTCCCGAGGCCGATTTCGGAGCTTGACCATTTCCGTAATCGATTGAGTACGGGCTGAAGCGTTTTGGTGGCAGACTGCCGTGCACCGTCGGTTGGGGAGGGACAGCGAAGTGACCGCAGGAGAGTCGAGCGGGTCGGTGGTCCGGCGTATTCTGCTGGGCTCACAGCTCAGGCGCCTGCGCGAGTCCCGGGGCATCACCCGTGAGGCCGCCGGGTATTCGATCAGGGCGTCCGAGTCGAAGATCAGTCGTATGGAGTTGGGGCGGGTGAGCTTCAAGGCACGGGATGTCGAAGACCTGCTGACGCTCTACGGGGTCACCGACGACGCCGAGCGCGCGTCGCTCCTGGGGCTGGCGAAAGAGGCCAACATCGCGGGCTGGTGGCACAGTTACGGCGATGTGCTGCCCGGCTGGTTCCAGACGTACATCGGTCTGGAGGGCGCGGCCTCGCTCATCCGGATCTATGAAGTGCAGTTCGTCCACGGCCTGTTGCAGACCGAGGCGTACGCCCACGCCGTCGTCAGGCGCGGCATGCCCAACGGGTCGAACGCGGAGGTCGACCGCCGCGTGGCGCTGCGCCTGGAGCGCCAGAAGGCCCTCGTCTCCGAGCGCGCGCCGAGGTTCCACGCCGTCCTGGACGAAGCGGCGCTGCGCCGCCCGTACGGCGAACGGGACGTGATGCGCGGCCAGTTGAAGCACCTCATAGAGGTGTCCGAGCAGCCGAACGTGACCCTCCAGGTGATGCCGTTCAGCTTCGGCGGGCACGCCGGCGAGAGCGGGGCCTTCACCCTGCTGCGCTTCCCGGAGTCCGACCTCTCCGACATCGTCTATCTGGAGCAGCTCACCAGCTCCCTCTATCTGGACAAGCCGGAGGAGGTCGCCCAGTACGAAAGGGCGATGGAACGGCTCCAGGAGGACAGCCCGGGACCGGAGGAGAGCCGCGATCTTCTCCGTGGACTGCTCCAACTCATCTGATACGTCAGTACGATGACGTCACATCAGGGTTGTGTACCAGAAGCGGGGGACACAGTGGACGCGACGACGAACACGTTCGCGACGGACACGGTGGCGGCGCAGTGGCAGCAGTAAGGGATGGCATGTCCTTCTTCACCGACCTGGCCCACCAGTACATCGACGGCGAGTGGCGCACCGGCAGTGGGTCGTGGGACATCATCGACTTCGATCCGTACAACGGGGAGAAGCTCGCCGCCATCACGGTCGCCACGGTGGACGAGGTCGACGAGGCCTATCGAGCGGCCGAGCGCGCCCAGATCGGCTGGGGTGAGACCAACCCGTACAGCCGAAGACTGGTCTTCGAGCGCGCGCTGAGGATCACCGAGGAGCGCGAGCCGGAGATCATCGAGGCGATCGTCACCGAGCTGGGCGGCACCCGCCTCAAGGCCGGGTACGAGGTGCACCTCGCCAAGGAGTTCCTGCGCGAGGCGATACAGCTGGCGATACGGCCGGAGGGCCGGATCCTGCCCTCGCCCGTGGACGGCAAGGAGAACCGCGTCTACCGGCTGCCGGTCGGCGTGGTCGGGGTGATCAGCCCCTTCAACTTCCCCTTCCTGGTGACGCTGAAGTCGGTCGCGCCGGCCCTGGCGCTCGGCAACGCCGTCGTCATCAAGCCGAACCAGAACGCGCCGGTGGTCGGCGGCGGCCTCATCGCCAAGATCTTCGAGGACGCGGGCCTGCCGGCCGGGCTGCTGAACGTGCTGGTCACGGATATCGCCGAGATAGGCGACGCGCTGATAGAGCACCCGGTGCCCAAGGTGATCTCGTTCGCCGGCTCCGACCGCACCGGCCGCCATGTGGCCGCCGTCGCGGGCAGCCACTTCAAGCGGGCCATCCTGGAGCTGAGCGGCAACAGCGCGCTGGTGGTCCTGGACGACGCGGACATCGACTACGCGGTCGAGGCGGCGGTTTTCAGCCGGTTCGTCTACCAGGGCCAGGTCTGTATGGCCGCCAACCGCGTCCTGGTGGACCGGAGTATCGAGCAGGAGTTCACCGAGAAGTTCTGTGCGCGCGTCGCGGCTCTCAAGACCGGCGACCCGGCCGACCCGGCCACCGACATCGGCCCGGTGATCAACAACTTCCAGGCGGACGCGCTCACTTCGCTGGTCGACCAGGCCCTGGCCGAGGGCGCCACCGCGCTCGTACGGGGCCGCACGCGCGGCAGCCTTGTCGAGCCGACCGTTCTGACCGGGCTGCCCGAGGACTCCCCGCTGCTGCGGCAGGAGATCTTCGGCCCGGTGGTGCTGCTGCTCTCCTTCGACGGCGAGGAGGAGGCGGTACGGATGGCCAACGACAGTCCGTACGGACTGAGCGGCGCCGTCCACACCGCCAACGTGGAGCGGGGTGTGCGGTTCGCCAAGCGGATCGTCACCGGGATGATCCACGTCAACGACTCGACCATCCAGGACGAGCCGCTGGTGTCGTTCGGTGGCGAGAAGTACTCGGGGCTCGGGCGGCTCAACGGGGACTCGACGGTGGAGGCGTTCACCACCCAGAAGTGGATCTCCGTGCAGCACGGGAGGAGCCTGTTCCCGTTCTGAGCGACGAGCTGGTTGCTCTCGCGAACGGCCGGGGTCATAGGCTGACGCGCATGTCAGCGATCCGACTCCTCGTCCTCGGCGCGATCCGCCAGCACGGCCGGGCGCACGGCTACCAGGTCCGCAACGACCTGGAGTACTGGGGTGCCCACGAGTGGTCCAACGCCAAGCCCGGCTCGATCTACCACGCCCTCAAACAGATGGCGAAAGAGGGCGTGCTGCACGCCCATGAGATCGCGCCGAGCACGGCGGGCGGCCCGCCGCGCACCGAGTACGAGCTGACGGACGCGGGCCGCGAGGAGTACCTGAAGCTGCTGCGCGCGGCGCTGACCTCGTACGACCAGAAGATGGACATGCTCTCGGCGGCGATCGGCTTCATGGTCGACCTGCCGCGCACGGAGGTGGTGGCGCTGCTGCGCGACCGCCTGGAGCGGCTGGCGGCGTGGCGCACCAGGGTGACCGAGTACTACACCCCCGAGGAAGGCCCCGAGTCCCTCGGCCACATCGGCGAGATCATGAACATGTGGGTCCACTCGGCGGACGGGGAGGCGGCGTGGACGGGCGGCCTGATCGCCCGGATCGAGGGGGGCGCGTACACGTTCGCGGGCGAGGGGGAGCCGTTCGTGGGGGTCCTGGCGGACGGGGGCGCCCCATAGGGGTGCGGGGAACCACGCGACCAGCCCCCCACCGGCCCGCAGCCGAACACGCACCCCGCGACAGCGGCGCCGCAGCCGAACACCGCATCCCGCGAGGCCCCCGCATCCCGCGACAGCGGCGCCGCAGCCGAACACCGCATCCCGCGAGGCCCCCGCATCCCGCGAGGCCCCCGCATCCCGCGAGGCCCCCGCATCCCGCGAGGCCCCCGCATCCCGCGAGGCCCCCGCATCCCGCGAAGCCCCCGCATCCCGCGACGCCCCCGCATCCCGCGAAGCCCCCGCATCCCGCGACAGCGACGCCGCAGCCGAACACCGCATCCCGCGAGGCCCCCGCATCCCGCGAAAGCGGCGCCGCAGCCGAACACCGCATCCCGCGAGGCCCCCGCATCCCGCGAAAGCGGCGCCGCAGCCGAACACCGCATCCCGCGACGCCCCCGCATCCCGCGAAAGCGGCGCCGCACCCCGCGAAAGCGGCGCCGCACCCCACAAGCGCGTCAGTGGTGGAACGCGGTAGCCACAGACTCATCCCGGCCGAGCGGGCCGGACTGCCGCCGCAGCTCCGGCAGCAACCGCCCCAGATCCTCCACCAGCATCGCCGCCAGGTCCGACGAGAACCCGTTGCGGCACACCACCCGCAGCACGGACAGATCCTCCCGGTTCGGCGGGAACGTATAGGCGGGCACCAGCCACCCATGCTCCCGCAGCCGCCGCGACACATCGAACACGTCGTACCCCTTCACCTCCGGCCTCGTGGTGAACGCGAACACCGGCAGCTCGTTCCCGCGCGTGAGCAGCTGGAAGTCGCCGAACGCCTCGATGCGCCCGGCAAGCGTCCGCGCCACGTCCCGGGTGGTCTGCTGCACCGCCCGGAACCCCTCCCGCCCCAGCCGCAGGAACGTGTAGTACTGCGCGACCACCTGCGCCCCCGGCCGGGAGAAGTTCAGCGCGAACGTGGGCATGTCGCCGCCCAGGTAGTTCACCCGGAAGACCAGCTCCTCCGGGAGCTCCTCCGCCGAGCGCCACAGGGCCCACCCCACGCCCGGGTACACCAGGCCGTACTTGTGCCCGGACGTGTTGATCGACGAGACCCTGGGCAGCCGGAAGTCCCACACCAGGTCCTCGTCCAGGAAGGGCGCCACCATCGCCCCCGACGCGCCGTCCACATGGACCGGCACATCGAGACCCGTACGCTCCTGCAACGCGTCGAGCGCCGCGCAGAGTTCCGCGATCGGCTCGTACGATCCGTCGAAGGTCGAGCCGAGGATCCCGACCACGCCGATCGTGTTCTCGTCGCACAGCTCGGCCGCCGCCTGCGGGTCGAGGTGGAAGCGGTCGCCCTCCATCGGGACCTGGCGCGCCTCGACCTCCCAGAAGGCGCAGAACTTCTCCCAGCAGACCTGGACGTTCACGCCCATCACCAGGTTCGGCACCGCGTCCCGCCCCGGATAGCGGTCCGCGTTCCGCTTCGCCCAGCGCCGCTTGAGCGCCATCCCGGCGAGCATGCACGCCTCGCTCGACCCCGTCGTCGAGCAGCCCACCGCCCCGGCCGGGTCGGGCGCGTGCCACAGGTCCGCGAGCATCGCCACACAGCGCCGCTCCAGCTCGGCGGTGCGCGGGTACTCGTCCTTGTCGATCATGTTCTTGTCCCGGCACTCCGCCATCAGCACCCCGGCCTCCGGCTCCATCCAGGTGGTGACGAAGGTGGCCAGGTTGAGCCGGGAGTTGCCGTCCAGCATCAGTTCGTCGTGGACGAGCTGGTACGCGGTGGAGGGGGGCAGCGGCCGTTCCGGCAGCTGGTGCCGGGGCGGCGCCGACGTCATGGAGCCGACCGGGTCGGCCTCCCCGAAGAACGGGTTGAGGGCGAGCCGCCCGTACTCCTTCTCGTGCTCGTGCGCCTTCTTGCCGGCGCCTTGGTGCAGTGCCATGGCTGTTCCCCCGCCTCAGAGCTTCGTGATCACAACCGCTGTTCCGTACGCGCAGACCTCTGTCCCGACGTCGGCCGCCTCGGTGACGTCGAAGCGCATCATGAGGACGGCGTTCGCCCCACGCGCGCGTGCCTGCTCGACCAGTCGCTCCATCGCCTGGTTCCGGGTCTGCACAAGCGTCTTCGTCAGCCCCTTCAGTTCGCCGCCGATCATGGACTTCAGTCCCGCGCCGATCTGGCTGCCGAGGTGGCGGGAGCGGACGGTCAGGCCGAAGACCTCCCCGATGACCTGCTGGACCTGATAGCCGGGTACGTCGTTCGTCGTCACGACCAGTACGTCGGACTGCGCGCCCTGCCCGCCGCCGTATTCCTCGATGCCCATCGCGCCCACCTTCTGGAGATCCTGGGACTCAGCTTTGTACCCGCCCGGGCACAGCGCATCCCCAGGAACCCGGTGGAACCTGGATTGGGCCGAACGCGTTGATAGTTTTGGCCCCGTCAACACGCGCTTACGCGCGCCCCCTCACCCAGACCCCTGACCCAGGAGCCCGGAACCCGTGACCAACCTCGCACTCGGTCCGAGCTGGCTGGACCCCGACCAGCTGCTGTCGTCCTTCGGCCTGCCCGGTCTGCTGGTGATCGTCTTCGCCGAGTCCGGCCTGCTCATCGGCTTCTTCCTGCCGGGCGACTCGCTCCTGTTCACCACCGGACTGCTGGTCACCAGCGACAAGATCGACACCCCGCTGTGGCTGGTCTGCCTGGCGGTCGTGGCCGCGGCCGTCATCGGTGACCAGGTGGGCTACCTCTTCGGCCGCAAGGTCGGACCGTCGCTCTTCAACCGGCCGGACTCCAAGCTCTTCAAGCAGGAGAACGTGGAGAAGGCCCACGAGTTCTTCGAGAAGTACGGCCCGAAGTCGCTGGTCCTGGCCCGGTTCGTGCCGATCGTGCGGACGTTCACGCCGATCATCGCGGGCGTGAGCCGGATGAACTACCGCTTGTTCATCACGTACAACGTGATCGGCGGCACGCTGTGGGGCGCGGGCGTGACGCTGCTCGGCGCGGCGCTCGGCAACGTCGAGTTCGTGCACAAGCACATCGAGCTGATGCTGATCGCGATCGTGCTCGTCTCGGTGGTGCCGATCGCGATCGAGTTCCTGCGGGCCCGCTCCAAGGCGAAGAAGGCGGGCCCGGGCGACGGCCCCGGCGCGGCCGGCCCTTCGGCGCCGCCCGCCGCCCGGCCCCCCCAGCGCAGGCGCCACGCCAAGCGCTGAGCCTCGCGTACAGGGGTGTTCTGCAGGGGCGCGGGGCTGTGCCGTTGGGCGGTTCCGCCGCGATGGGGGTCCCCCTGTTCGAGGGAAGCCGAGAACTCGGGGGAGCGACCAGCCCATGACGGCCCGCAGTCGAAAGCGCGCGTCAGAATCCCCGCGTCCGCTTGGCCGCCCTGCGGGCCTCCGCGCCCGGCGCCTTGAGGAACATCCGGGACATCTCGCTCCCCAGGTTCACCCCGATCGCGATGGCCATCGCCAGCGCCGCCGCCTTGGCGATGTTGGCGAGGCCCTGGTCACGGTGGTTCTGGGCGATCGCGAGCACACCGAAGTAGGTGGCGCTGCCGGGCAGCAGCGGGCCGATCGCGGCCGTCACGTACGGCAGCGCGGAGGTGTTGCGGTAGCGCGCGAGCAGTTGGCCGAAGAGGCCGACGAGGCCCGCGGCCACCGCCGTCGCCATGATCGGTGAGCCCTTCGCGGTGACCGCGATCGACGCGTAGATCACCCAGGCGATCCCGCCGTTGACCGTCGCGATCCACACGGTGGACCGTTCCTGCTGGAGCAGGACGGCGAAGGTCAGGCACAGCACCATCGACGCGAGCGTCTGCACGATGGGCCGCTCGATGGGGCTCAGCGCCCCTTCCGGGTTCAGCTTGGCGTCGACCTGGAGCCCCCCGTACAGCACGGTGAGCACGCCGATCACGATCGCCACGAAGAAGTAGGTGACCTCAAGGAGGCGGGCCGAGGCGGTGATGTAGAAGCCGGTCAGACCGTCCTGTACGGCGGCCACCAGCGCCCGCCCCGGGATCAGGGCGAAGAGCCCACCGGTGATCACCGCCGAGGGTCGCAGGTCCCAGCCGAGGAGGCTGAGCGCCACACCCATCGCCGCGGGAGGCATCGCCGCCACTACGAACTGGTAGAACTCGGGCAGTCCGCGCGCCGCGCAGAGCCAGGCGAGCCGGTCGCCGAGGATCGCACCGGCCGCGGCCAGGAGGAAGACCGTGACACCGCCGCCCACCAGCACGGAGGCCGCTCCGGCGAGTCCGCCCGCGGCCATGGTGAGGACCCAGCCGGGGTACGGGTGCCGGTTGCGGCGGATCTCCGCGAGCCGGCGGTAGGCCTCTTCGAGAGTGACGTCGTGGTCGGGGCTGGTCATGTCGGTGACGAGCCGGTGCACGGCCGCCAGGCGCGTGTAGTCGGTGCCCCGGCGGCGTACCGTCCGGTTCGCCGTGACCGGGTCGTCCACCAGGGACGGCTGGTGGGTGATGGACAGCAGGGTGAAGGTCACCGTCGGCTCGCAGCGGTCCAGGCCGTACGAGCGGCAGATCGCGAACATCGCCGCCTCGACGTCCTCCGCGCCCTCGCCGCCCGCGAGCAGCAGCTCGCCGATACGCATCGTCAGGTCGAGCACGCGCGGCACGGCGGGTCCGGCCTCGTCGGTCTTGAGGGCCGTCTCCGGCACCGGCCGGTCGCCCACCGGCATCCGCAGCATGGTGCGCATCCGGTCCTGCCAGGGCGCGTCCTTGGAGAGCCGCACCAGCGGCATCCCGCCGGTGGTGACCATCGCGGACGGGGCCTCGCGGGCCGCGTAGGTGCGGGGCAGCGCGAAGGCGGAGGCCGGCTGTTCGGCGGTCTCCGCCTTCGGCTCCGGCACCCCGGCCGGCAGGGCGAACTCGGAGGTGGGTGCGTCCTCCTCCAGGGGCCCGGGCTGATCCACCCCGTCGGGAGCCGCGAAGGCGCTGCGCGCCTCGTCGGAGGGCGGCTTGCGCTCCTCCGACTCGTGCTGCTCAGCCAACCCTTGTCTCCCTCCGGTCCCTTCCGTACGTATGCGTGTGCCCAGTATGTGGGCGATCATCAAGTCGTACGACAACGGGCGGCGCACCCCGGAAGGTGCACCGCCCGTCGTCGTACAGGTGAAAACGCGTCAGTGCGCGCCGCCCTGCGCCTCCAGGCGCTTGTAGGAGGCCTTGATCTCTTCCTCGGCCTCGGCGCGGCCGACCCAGTCGGCGCCCTCGACGGACTTGCCGGGCTCCAGGTCCTTGTAGACCTCGAAGAAGTGCTGGATCTCCAGGCGGTCGAACTCCGACACGTGGTGGATGTCGCGCAGGTGCTCGACGCGCGGGTCGGACGCCGGCACGCAGAGCAGCTTGTCGTCGCCGCCCGCCTCGTCGGTCATACGGAACATGCCGATGGCGCGGCAGCGGATCAGGCAGCCCGGGAAGGTCGGCTCGTCCAGGATGACCAGCGCGTCCAGCGGGTCGCCGTCCTCGCCGAGGGTGTTCTCGACGAAGCCGTAGTCGGCCGGGTAGCTGGTCGAGGTGAAGAGCCGACGGTCCAGGCGGATCCGGCCGGTCTCGTGGTCCACCTCGTACTTGTTCCGCGAACCCTTCGGGATCTCGATGGTGACGTCGAACTCCACGGGTGGCTCTCCTCAGTGATCAGCACATGCATGGGACGGTTCCTGCGCCCCCGGGCGGGCCCGGGACATTCAGCCGGATGGGCCGCCGGTGCTGACCCGGAGTGCCATGTTCGCGGCAAGACGCAGTTCTGGTGATTAAGTGTCCCTCACGCAGGTGTGTGATCGCGAAAGGGGCTGGTCCTCGGTGCCGGGACCCAAGACATGGCAGCTCATGGCGGGTGCGGCTGCGGTAGGCATGGCGGTGGCGGCCGGAGCGGTGGCCACGGCCGGTCCCTGGGACACCGGTCAGCGTACGGCCGAGCGCGACCGTGCGGCGGCCCGGCAGCGGACAGGTGGCGCACATCACCTGGGCGCGCCCCCCGCACCGGCGCCCGCGCCCAGCGCGAGGGGCGTGCTCACCGCACTGGGCGCCCCTGTGGACGCCCCGGCGGACACCGTGCTCGACCAGATCCTCGGCCCCCTGCTCGCCTCGCCCGGACTGGGCCCGCAGCCCGCCGCCGCGGTGTACGACACGGCCACCGGCAAGCAGCTCTACGGGCAGCGCGCGGACACCGCCATGACACCCGCCTCCACCGTCAAGATCGCCACCGCCGTCGCCGCCCTGTCGGCGCTCGGCCCCGACCACCGCATCCCCACCACCGTCGTCGCCCCCGCGACGGGCGGCGCGCTCACCCTCGTCGGCGGCGGCGACCCCACCCTCGGCAAGGACGGCCTGCGCGCCCTCGCCGACGCCACCGCCCGCGCCCTGCGCGCCCGGGGCGTCACCGACGCGGCCCTCACCTACGACCTCTCCCGCTACAGCGGCCCTGAGCTGCACCCCATCGGCCCGAACGAGAACATCGCGCCCGTCGTCGCCCTGATGACCGACGAGGGCCGCACCGACGGCAGCGACAGCGGGCCCGCCCCGCGCACCGGGGACCCGGCGGGCGACACCGCCCGTACGTTCGCCTCGCTGCTGCGCGAGCGCGGCATCACCACGAGCGCGCCCCGGCCAGGAAAGGCCCCGCGGGGCGCCGCCGAGCTCGCCCGCACCCTCTCCGCGCCGCTCTCGGACCTGGTCGAGCGGATGCTGACCAACAGCGACAACGACCTCGCCGAGGCGCTCGCCCGCCAGACCGCCGTCGCCACCGGGCGGCCCGCCGACTTCGACGGGTCCGCCAAGGCGGTCGCCGACCGGCTCGCCGCGCTCGACCTGCCGCAGGCCGCCACCGCCCGGTTCGCCGACGGCAGCGGCCTCAATCGCGACGACCGGGTCAGCGCCCAGCTCCTGACCCTGCTGCTCGCCCGCGCCGCCGACCCCGCCCACCCGGAGCTGCGCCCGGTCCTCACCGGCCTGCCGGTCGCCGGATTCACCGGCACCCTGCGCGGCCGCTACGGGGCCGCCTCCTCGGGCACCGGCCTCGTCCGCGCCAAGACCGGCACCCTCTCCGGCGTCAACGCGCTCGCGGGCACGGTCGTGGACGCCGACGGCCATCTGCTCGCCTTCGCCTTCCTCGCCGCGAACACCCCCGGCCCCGACCCGGCCCAGCGCGCCCTCGACCGGCTCGCCGAGCGACTGGCCGGCTGCGGCTGCCGGGCCGGTTCCGCGCCGGCCGCCCAGTAAGCGCCCGGCTTCAACCCTCCTCCCCTGGAGGAGGGGACAACGTACGGTTGACGCATGACGCGCATCGGTGGTGCCGAGATGGTCGACTGGAACCTCGCGGTGGCGACCGCGACCCGACTGGTGAGGCCGGGCCCCGACGTGAGCCGGGACGAGGCGCGAGCCATCGTCGCCGAGCTGCGCCGGCACGCCAAGGCCTCGGAAGAACACGTACGGGCGTTCACCCGGATGATCCCGGAGAGCGTGCGGCCCGCCGACACCCCCGTCCTCGTGGTCGACCGCGCGGGCTGGGTCAAGGCCAACGTGGCCGGCTTCCGTGAAGTCCTGAAGCCGCTGCTCGACAAGATGCAGGAGCGCCGGGGCGGCAGCCCGGGCGGCGCCGTGCTCGGCGCGGTCGGCGGCAAGGTCACCGGCGTGGAGGTGGGGATGCTGCTCAGCTTCCTGTCCTCGCGGGTCCTCGGGCAGTACGAGACGTTCGCGCCCCCCACCCGCGAGCTCCCGGCCGGGGAGAACGGCGGCGGACGCCTGCTCCTGGTCGCCCCCAACATCGTCCACGTGGAGCGCGAGCTCGACGTGGACCCGCACGACTTCCGGCTCTGGGTGTGCCTGCACGAGGAGACCCACCGCACCCAGTTCACCGGCGTGCCGTGGCTGCGCGACCACCTTGAGGGCGAAATCCAGTCATTCCTCGGCGAGACCGACGTCGACCCGATGACCGTCCTGGAGCGGCTGCGCGAGGCCGCCCAGTCGCTCAGCGGAAGCCGCCCCGAGGGCGAGGAGGGCGACAGCGGCCGCTCCCTGGTCGAGCTGGTGCAGACCCCGGCCCAGCGCGAGATCCTCAGCCGGCTCACCGCCGTGATGTCGCTGCTCGAAGGCCACGCGGACTTCGTGATGGACGGGGTCGGACCGCAGGTCGTGCCCTCGGTGGCCGAGATCCGCGAGAAGTTCCAGCAGCGCCGCGCCAAGGGCGCCTCCCGCCTCGACCAGGCCCTGCGCAAGCTGCTCGGCCTGGACGCGAAGCTGCGTCAGTACCGCGACGGCGAGCGCTTCGTACGGGCGGTCGTCGACCAGGTCGGCATGGACGGCTTCAACCGGGTCTGGACCTCGCCCAACACGCTCCCCACCAAGGCGGAGATCGCCAAACCGGCGGACTGGGTCGCGCGGGTGCACAGCAGGACAGAGGGCTGACGGGGCGAGCGCCGACCGCACCCACGTACCCGGGGGCCACACATGTCCCCCGGAAATGCGCAGGATCACCCATCCGAGGGACCGTAGGGCATGGGTAGGCGTGCAATGCTCGGGTATCGGCTCGGTTCTGTCACCATCTACGCACTCTGTGTGACCGATCTTTCCCCTCGTCCCGAGGCACCCCCCAACTTCACCGAAGGGCACCGGACATGGGTCCCCATCCTGCGGTCGCGGCGATACGCCTGGCGGTCCGCCGCGTACTCCACGACGTACTGCACGACGCGCTCGTCCTCCCCGACGGCCGCACCCCGCCCCCCGACCTCACCCCCCGTGACATCGCGCGCGAGGGCGACGCCAGCGGCCCCCTGGTCCTCGTCGCCTGCTCGGGCGGCGCCGACTCCATGGCGCTGGCCTCCGCCCTCGTCTTCGAATCCCGCAAACTCTCCGTCCGCGCCGGCGCCGTCACCGTCGACCACGGCCTCCAGTCCGGCTCCGACCAGCGCGCCGCCGAGGTCGCCGCCCGGCTCACCGCGATGGGCCTCGACCCGGTCGAGGCCGTCGCCGTGAAGGTGGGCCGCGAAGGCGGCCCCGAAGCCGCCGCCCGGGATGCCCGCTACGCCGCCCTGGACGCCGCCGCCGAGCGCCACGGCGCCGCCGCGATCCTGCTCGGCCACACCCGCGACGACCAGGCCGAGACGGTTCTGCTCGGCCTCGCCCGCGGCTCCGGCACCCGCTCGCTGTCCGGCATGGCCGCCGTCTCCGGCGCCCACGGCCGCTACCGCCGCCCCTTCCTCCAGATCGACCGGCACACCGCCCGCAAGGCCTGTCTGGTCCAGTCGCTGCCCGTCTGGGACGACCCGCACAACACCGACCCCGCCTACACCCGCTCCCGGCTGCGCCACGAAGGCCTGCCCGCCCTGGAGAAGGCGCTCGGCAAGGGCGTCGTGGAGGCCCTGGCGCGCACCGCCGAGCTCTCCCGCGACGACGCCGACGCCCTGGACGCCTGGGCCGCCGAGGCCGACCCCGTCGTACGGGACGAGGCCGGCGAGCTGCTGTGCGGAAAGCTCTACGGGCTGCCCGCCGCGGTCCGCCGCCGGGTGCTGCGCAAGGCCCTCATCCAGGCCGGTTCCCCCGCCGGCTCGCTCTTCGCCCGCCACGTCGAGGAGGTCGACCGCCTGATCACGGGCTGGCGCGGCCAGCGGGCCATCAACCTCCCCGGGCGCGTCGAGGCACGGCGGCAGGGTGGCAGACTGGTCATCCGGCAGAGCTGAGCTCACGTACGTACAACGAAAGTGGCCCGGGTGAACGAGAAGGACATGGGCACCGACCTCCAGTCGGTGCTCATCACCAAGGAAGAGATCGACGCCAAGCTGGTTGACCTGGCCGCGAAGATCGACGCGGAGTACGCGGGCAAGGACCTTCTGCTCGTCGGCGTCCTCAAGGGCGCTGTGATGGTCATGGCGGACCTGGCGCGCGCGCTCTCCACCCCGGTCACCATGGACTGGATGGCCGTCTCCTCCTACGGCGCGGGCACCCAGTCCTCCGGCGTCGTCCGCATCCTCAAGGACCTCGACACCGACATCAAGGGCAAGCACGTCCTGATCGTCGAGGACATCATCGACTCCGGCCTGACGCTGTCCTGGCTGCTCTCCAACCTCGGATCCCGCGAGCCCGCCTCCCTTGAGGTCTGCACGCTGCTCCGTAAGCCGGATGCCGCAAAGGTCGCGATCGACGTGAAGTGGATCGGATTCGACATTCCGAATGAATTCGTCGTCGGATACGGCCTCGACTACGCCGAGAAGTACCGCAATCTCCCGTTTGTCGGGACGCTCGCTCCGCACGTCTACGGCGGCTGAGCCGAGAAGCCGGACGGGAACCCTGAGCCCCGTTCCCGCGTTGGAGCTTGGGAAGGCGGGTTTACCAGCCGTCCCTTGCGGCCGCGGGTGACAATGCTGGGGTACCGTCCGAAGAACAGTCTTTTCTCACAGCAGCATTTACCTACGGGCAGGAGGGACGGGGCGTTCTCGCTCCGTATGGATGGACGTGAAGCGATACTTCCGTGGGCCGGTCATGTGGATCGTGCTGGCCGTCCTCGCCGTGGTCGTGTTGATGCAGGTCGTCGGCTCGTCGGGCGGCTACAAGACGGTGGACACCTCTGAGGTCGTCCAGGCGATCGACAAGAACCAGGTAGAGCAAGCCAAGATCACCACCGGCGACGAGTCGGTCATCAAGGTCGAACTCAAGGACGGCCAGAAGGTCAAGGGCGCCGGCAAGATCCAGGCGAGCTACATCGGCGACGCCCAGGGCACCAGCCTGGCCAACAAGCTGCAGGGCAAGTTCGACAGCGGAGACCTCACCAAGGGCTACACGGTCTCCCCCTCGAAGCAGAACCCGATCGTGGGGATCCTGCTCTCGCTGCTCCCCTTCGTCCTCATCGTCGTCGTCTTCCTGTTCCTGATGAACCAGATGCAGGGCGGCGGCTCCCGAGTCATGAACTTCGGGAAGTCCAAGGCCAAGCTCATCACCAAGGACACCCCGAAGACCACGTTCTCCGACGTGGCCGGGGCCGACGAGGCCGTCGAGGAGCTCCACGAGATCAAGGAGTTCCTCCAGGAGCCGGCGAAGTTCCAGGCCGTCGGCGCCAAGATCCCCAAGGGCGTGCTGCTCTACGGCCCGCCCGGCACCGGCAAGACCCTCCTCGCGCGCGCCGTCGCGGGCGAGGCCGGCGTCCCCTTCTACTCGATCTCCGGCTCCGACTTCGTCGAGATGTTCGTCGGCGTCGGCGCCTCGCGTGTCCGCGACCTCTTCGAGCAGGCCAAGGCGAACGCCCCGGCGATCGTCTTCGTCGACGAGATCGACGCCGTCGGCCGGCACCGCGGCGCGGGCCTCGGCGGCGGCCACGACGAGCGCGAGCAGACGCTCAACCAGCTGCTCGTCGAGATGGACGGCTTCGACGTGAAGGGCGGCGTCATCCTGATCGCCGCCACCAACCGGCCCGACATCCTCGACCCCGCCCTCCTGCGCCCCGGCCGCTTCGACCGCCAGATCGCGGTCGACCGCCCGGACATGCAGGGCCGTCTGGAGATCCTCAAGGTCCACCAGAAGGGCAAGCCGGTCGCCCCGGACGTCGACCTCGCGGCCGTCGCCCGGCGCACCCCCGGCTTCACCGGCGCCGACCTGGCGAACGTGCTGAACGAAGCGGCGCTCCTCACGGCGCGCAGCAACCAGAAGCTGATCGACAACGACATGCTGGACGAGGCGATCGACCGCGTCGTGGCGGGCCCGCAGAAGCGGACCCGGATCATGTCCGACAAGGAGAAGAAGATCACCGCGTACCACGAGGGCGGACACGCCCTGGTCGCGGCGGCTTCCCCGAACGCGGACCCGGTCCACAAGATCACGATCCTGTCGCGCGGCCGGGCCCTCGGCTACACGATGGTCCTGCCGGACGAGGACAGGTACTCGACCACGCGCAACGAGATGCTCGACCAGCTCGCCTACATGCTGGGCGGGCGCGCGGCCGAGGAGCTCGTCTTCCACGACCCGACCACGGGCGCGGCGAACGACATCGAGAAGGCCACGACCACCGCCCGCGCGATGGTCACGCAGTACGGCATGACCGAGCGGCTCGGCGCGATCAAGTTCGGTGGCGACAACACGGAGCCGTTCCTGGGCCGTGAGATGGCGCACCAGCGCGACTACTCGGAAGAGGTCGCGGCGCTCGTCGACGAAGAGGTCAAGAAGCTCATCGAGACGGCGCACAACGAGGCGTGGGAGATCCTCGTCGAGAACCGCGATGTCCTCGACAACCTGGTCCTGGAGCTTCTGGAGAAGGAGACGCTCGGCAAGGAGCAACTCGCCGAGATCTTCGCCCCCATCGTCCGGCGCCCCGCGCGTCCGGCCTGGACGGGCTCGTCGCGGCGTACGCCGTCGACCCGCCCCCCGGTCCTGTCGCCCAGGGAGCTGGCCCTGACCAACGGCGCGACCACCGCCAATGGCGCGACCCCGACCGACTCGGTCCCGACCGAGCAGCTCCCGGCAGCGGAAGACCGCCCCGAGAGCTGACCCCCGGCTCCTCGGACCCGGAATGCACGCCGCGCCCCCCAGGTTTTAGCCTGTGGGGGCGCGGCGCTTTCGTACACCCGTGCACACGAACCAGGAACGAGGCACAGATGACCGACCCGGTGACGCTGGACGGCGAGGGTTCCATCGGCGAATTCGACGAGAAGCGCGCCGAGAACGCCGTACGCGAACTCCTCATCGCGGTCGGCGAGGACCCGGAACGGGAAGGGCTGCGGGACACGCCGGGGCGGGTGGCGCGGGCCTATCGGGAGATCCTGGCCGGTCTCTGGCAGGAGCCCGAGGACGTCCTGACGACGACGTTCGACTTGGGGCACGACGAGATGGTCCTGGTGAAGGACATCGAAATCGTGTCTTTGTGTGAACATCACCTGCTCCCGTTCCATGGAGTGGCCCACGTCGGCTACATCCCGGCCGACACGGGCAAGATCACCGGCCTGTCGAAGCTGGCCCGGCTGGTGGACGTGTACGCCCGCCGGCCGCAGGTCCAGGAGCGCCTGACCACGCAGATCGCGGACTCGCTGATGCGGATCCTGGAGGCGCGCGGCGCGATCGTGGTGATCGAGGCCGAGCACATGTGCATGTCGGTGCGCGGCATCCGCAAGCCGGGCGCGAAGACCACCACGTCTGCGGTGCGCGGACAGCTGCGCGACGCGAGCACACGGGCCGAGGCGATGAGCCTGATACTGGCGCGGTAGTCCGGTGGTCCGGTGGTCAGTGGTGCCGGTACGGCCCCGGATCAGGGAATCGATCGCTGATCCGGGGGATGGTGATGGGGTACCGGGTTCCGAGCCGTCAGACGGTGAACGTGGTCGGCGGTCGGGCACGAGCGCGGACGTGACCGCGGGCACCCGCCTGTGGACGCTCGACGAAAGCGCAGTGCTCAGACCTCCGGCGCGGACGTGAAGGCGGCCACCGTCGGGCTACCTGGGAAGAGACTTGCCGGGTTTCCGGGCTCGCGTCGTCTCGTCGTACCTCGCGGATCTGCTGCGCCAGTACCTCGGCGGAGATGCGCACCCCTGCGCCAGCGCTTCCCGTGCGTCGTGCCGCGCGACCGGGAGGTGTTCGAGGGCTTCCTGGACGGCTGTGGCGGCGGTGACGGCTGCCGCCGTCCGGCGGTGGCCTGCGCGGGTCGTCGCCAGTGCCGACGTCCCGTTCCTGGCGGAGATCGCGAAGGTGGCGGGGGCACGGTTCACGCCCCGCACCGACGGCAAGGTGTCCCGCCTCGTGCTGGCCGACAGCCGGCCCGCCTGCGGCACGTTCCGTGCCGAGCGGCATCCGCTTGAGCTGACGGAGTCGGCATGGACCGAGGTGCACGAGGTGCGCTTGCGGGCCGTGCCCGACAAGCTGTTCACCCTGCACGGCTTCCGGCTGGAGCCGCACCCCGCCGCCCTCGTGAACGGCCACCTCGTACGCCAGGCGTGGTGACGGGGACCGGGAAGCGCCCCCTCACACCGCCGGAGCCTTGCCCTCGTCCTCGTCGTCCGGGAGTTTGCAGACGCGTTCCAGGAAGAACGCCGCCGCCACCACCGCGATGCCGGCCGCTACCGAGAAGGCCGCGTAGATGGCCTGGTCGCGGCGGGCCGGGATGTCCAGGGAGCCGAGGAGGAAGACGCCCGTCCCTCCGTACATCCCCGAGACCAGGGCGGCCACCAGTGCGCTGGACTGGCCGAAGACCACGGCGCGGGCCGCCATCAGGGGCTCGACGCCCTTCGCGCCGGGGCGGCGCTCGCGCTGGGCGCGCAGGCGGGAGCGGATGGACAGGGCCGTGGCGAAGAGGGTGACCGCGATCACGGCCAGCACGATCGGCGCGGCCAGCGGGACGCTCGGCAGGGTGCCCAGGGAGTCCCACAGCCGGGCGCCTGCCCAAGAGAGCACTCCGGCGACGGCGAAGAGTCCCGCCAGTACGCCCAGCCTCAGTTGTTTCACCGAAGAGTGCCCTTCGTGTCGGAACTTACTCGCCGTCAGCAGCCTAACGACTACTCGGGCAGGCGGAGTTCCAGGTCGGCGCGCGGCAGCACGCCTTCGCGGCCGATCGCGGCGAGCAGCGCGGCGACCGGGCCGCGGCCGGGCAGCTGGGCCTCCGGGTCCACGTCCTGCCAGGGGGCGAGGACGAACGCCCGCTCGTGGGCGCGCGGGTGGGGCAGCGTCAGTACCGGGTCGTCCACGATGAGATCGGCGTAGGCAACGATGTCCACGTCGATCGTGCGCGGGCCCCAGCGCTCGTCGCGGACCCGGTCGAAGGCTTCCTCGATGGCCTGGCCGCGTTCCAGGAGGGAGGTCGGGGGGAGTGTCGTCTTCACCACGACCACCGCGTTGAAGTACGAGGGCTGGGAGCCGGGGGCGACTCCCCACGGCTCCGTCTCGTACACCGGGGAGACCGCCTTGACCCGCAGGCCGGGCGTGTCCTCCAGCGCGTCGATCGCGCCCTGGAGCGTCTCCAGGCGGTTGCCGAGGTTGGAGCCGAGGGAGATCACGGCGCGTTTCGGGTTGGACAGGGTGACGTCGGCCGCGTCCACCTGCTCGACCACGGAGGCGGGCACCGGCTGCACGGTCGGGTCGCTCTGCGGGCTCTCGTGGGAGAACACAGTCATACTCGGCTCCGGGTGATGGTGATGGTCACGTCGTCGAAGGGGACGGTGATCGGCGCGTCCGGCTTGTGGACGCACACCTCCACCTGCTGGACCCCCGCGTGCTTCAGGCACTGCTGGGCGATGCGCTCGGCCAGCGTCTCGATCAGGTCGACCGGCTCGCCCTGGACGACATCCACGACTTCCTCGGCCACCACTCCGTAGTGCACGGTCTTCGCCAGGTCGTCGTCCTCCGCCGCGGGGCGGGTGTCGAGGCCGAGCACCAGGTCCACGATGAAGGTCTGGCCCTCTTCGCGCTCCCGGGGGAAGACGCCATGGTGCCCACGGGCCTTGAGGCCGCGCAGCGCGACACGATCCACGCGAATCACTCCTGCTGTCGTTGGTCGGTCGGGCACGGCCGCGTGCGGGCGGCTCCGTACCCACCATCGAATCTACCTGCGGGCACTGACAACGCTCGCCCACGGGGGCTATGGACAGACGGCGTCGGGACTGGTACCCGCCCCTACCCCGAGCCGCCTGTTTCAATCCTCGGAATCCCCCTCTTCAACCAACGGGAGCCCGGGCTCAGTCCTCGGAACCCTCGTCCTCGCCCGTTTCCGCCAGGACGGGGGAGCCGTGGTGGGACCAGAGCTTCCAGCCCTCGGATGTGCGGCGGAACACATTGGTGGCGACCACGAGCTGGCCCACCAGCGGCCCGAGCTCGCCGCTCTCCTGCGCGGGGCCGCCGCTGAGGATGTTCTCGGTGCAGGTGACCAGGGCGGTGTCGGTGAGGACGACGACCTTCACATCGGTGAGGAAGAACTGGATGTACTCGGTGTTCGCCATGATCAGCGCGTACGAGCGGAGCACCTCGCCGCGGCCGGAGAGGACCGGCCAGCCCGGGTGGACGCAGGAGATCGAGGTGTCCCCGGCGTCGGTGGCGCTCAGCCAGAGCTCGGAGAGCTCGTCGAAGTCGCCGCGCTCCAGCGTCTCGTAGAACGCGGTGTTGGCCAGCTCGACGGCCTCCACGTCGGTGCGGGCCGTCACGCGGTTTCCCCGGTGGGCCCGGCCGCGCGGCCTGCCGCTCCTTCGACCGCGCGCGCGACGCGTACGGCGTCGGCCGTGGCGCGGACCTCGTGGACCCGGACCGCCCAGGCGCCCTCGTGGGCGGCGATGGCGGAGACGGCGGCCGTGGCGGCGTCCCGTTCGCGGGCGGGGGGCGGGCCGGAGCCGTCCCCGGCGAGTACGCGGCCGAGGAAGCGCTTGCGGGAGGCTGCGACGAGCAGCGGGTGGCCCAGGGCGCGCAGCTCGGCCAGGTGGGCGACGAGCGCCAGGTCGTGTTCGGCCTGCTTGGCGAAGCCGAGGCCGGGGTCGATGACGATCCGCTCGGGGGCGATGCCGCCGGCGACGACGGCCTCCACGCGCGCGTGGAGCTCGGCGACGACTTCGGCGACCACGTCCGCGTACACCGCGCGGCTGTTCATGTCCTGGCTGAAGCCGCGCCAGTGCATGACGACGAAGGGGGCTCCGGCGGCGGCCACCACGGGGATCATGTCCGGGTCGGCGAGGCCGCCGCTGACGTCGTTGACCAGCAACGCGCCCGCCGCGACGGCCTGTTCGGCGACGCGGGCGCGCATGGTGTCGACGGAGACGGTGACGCCCTCGGAGGCGAGGCCGCGCACCACGGGGACGACCCGGCGCAGCTCCTCGTCCTCATCGACGCGGGAGGCGCCGGGGCGGGTCGACTCGCCGCCGACGTCCACCAGGTCGGCGCCCTCGGCGACGAGGTCGAGGCCGTGCTTGACGGCGGCGGCGGTGTCGAACCAGCGCCCGCCGTCGGAGAAGGAGTCGGGCGTGACGTTGACCACGCCCATGACCGCACAGCGGTCCCACTCGGGCAGCCCGGCCACCGTGCCCCGTCGGCGCAACGTACTCATACGTCCAGCGTAGGCGTCAGCCGGTGGTACTCGGACCAGACGTCGGCCGGACCTCAGCCGAAGGTGCGCGGGCGGGTGCCGGGCCGGGCGGCGGGGCCTGCGAACAGGCGCCGCAGCAGTTCGTGGAGGGCGCCGCGGTCGGCGCCGTCCAGCGCGTCCAGGGCGCTGTGGGTGCCGTGCATGCCCGCCCGGATCGATTCGACGGCGCGGAGGCCGTCCTCGGTGAGGAGGACGTTCTTGACGCGGCGGTCGGTGGGGCTGGGCTCGCGGCGGACCAGGCCCCTGGTTTCGAGGCGGTCGACGATGCCCGTGATGTTGGAGGCGTCGCAGTGCAGCGTGGTGGCGAGCGAGCGCATGGCGGCGGGGCCGCGGCGCAGGACGGTGAGGGCCTTGGCCTGGCTGGCGGTGAGGCCGGCCTCGGAGGCGGCCGCGGTGAAGTCGCCGTAGTAGTCCGCCAGGGAGTCCCAGAGGGCGTCCATGAGCGCGTCGTTCGTGACGGCGTCGGTCACGGCGGCCGGGCGGCTGGTTCCAGACATGGCGCCACCTTACCGCGAGAAACTTGACGATCTCAACCTTTGAGGTTTACCGTCACTCTAGTTGCTTGGGGTAATCAAGCGCTTGAGGTAGTCAAGCATCCAAGAGAAGCATCCAAGAGCGTCGAAGACCTCAAGCGAGACCCCCTCCCTACGTACTCCTACGGAAGAAACCGTGACTCCCACACATCACGTGGCGCCCACGCGCCCCACCGGCGGCCCCGCGCTCGTCCTGGTCCTCGGGCTGGCCGCCATGGTCGTCTCGATGATGCAGACCCTGGTCGTGCCGATCCTCGGCATCATCCAGAACGACCTCGGCACCTCCACCGCCAACGTCAGCTGGGTCACCACCGCGACCCTCCTCTCCGCCGCCGTCTTCACCCCGCTGCTCGGCCGCTTCGGCGACATGCACGGCAAGAAGCCCACGCTCATAGGCGTCCTGGTGCTGATGGTGGCGGGCTCGGTGCTCGCGGCCACCACCAGCTCGCTGCTCTGGCTGATCATCGGCCGGGTCATGCAGGGCGCCGCCACCGCGATCTTCCCGCTGGCCCTCTCGGTGCTGCGCGAGGAGATCCGCCCGGAGAAGCTGCACGGCGCGATGGCGCTGGTCAGCGGCACCCTGGCGTTCGGCAGCGGCCTCGCCCTGGTGGGCGCCGGCCTGCTGACCCAGGGCGACCACCCCGACTACCACCGCGTCTTCTGGCTGGCCGCCGTGCTGGCCGTCGTCGCCCTGGTCGCCGTCGTCGCGGGCGTCCCGGCCTCGCGCCACAAGCCCGGCGGGCGCACCGACTGGCTCGGCGCGGGCACGCTGGCCGCCCTCCTGGTCCTCCTGCTGCTGCCGATCTCGCAGGGCCACGAGTGGGGCTGGACCTCGGTCCGCACCCTCGGCCTCTTCGTCGCCGCCGTCGTCATGGCCGGGGTCTGGGTCCTGGTCGAGCGCAAGGTCAAGTCGCCCATGGTGGACATGAAGATGTTCGCCCACCGCCCGGTGCTCTTCACCAACCTGGCCGGTCTGCTGCTCGGCTTCGCGATGTTCTCGCAGTTCATCGGCGTCTCGTACCTGGTGCAGATGCCGGAGAAGGTCACCGGTTACGGCTTCACCGCGTCGGTGCTGCGCGCCTCCGTCGAGTACCTGCTGCCCACCACGATCATGTCGCTGCTCGCGGCCCAGATCGGCGGCATGCTGGTCCGCCGCATCGGCGCCCGCTTCACGCTGACGGCCGGTGCCGCGTTCGGTGTCATCGGCTTCGCCTGGCTGACCGGCGCGCACGACTCCGGCGCCTCGGTGATCCTGGCCGGCATGGTGATCGGTGTCGCCATCAGCTTCGGTTACGCGGCGATGCCCGCCCTGATCGTGGCGAGCGTCCCGCACCACCAGACCGGTATCGCCAACGGCATCAACTCGATCTCCCGGTCGGTCGGCAGCGCCATCGCCAGTGCGGTGATCACCTCGCTGCTCGCGTCCAAGACGATCGAGCACCTGCCGGCCGGGGTGCCGCCGCTGCCGCAGGAGAGCCAGTTCACGCTGAGCTTCGCGCTCGCGGGGGCGGCGTTCCTGCTGGTCGTGGTGGTGGCTCTGGTGGGGCTCCACTCCGACCGCCGGCCGAAGCAGCCGGAACAGTCGGAGCAGCCGGAGCAGCCGGAACAGTCGGAGCAGCCGGAGCAGCCGGAACAGTCGGAGCAGCCGGAGGCTGCCGTGACCGAGAAGGCGGCGGAGACGGCGTCCGCGTAAGACGAAAAGGGGCCCGGGATTTCTCCCGGGCCCCTTTCGTGCTGTCTGGTCGGCTGCGGACCGTGGGGGTTGCTCGCTCCCCCAAGTTCTCGGCTTCGCTCGAACAGGGGGGACCCCCATCGCGGCGGAGCCGCGAATGTCACAGCCCCGCGCCCCTCGAAGGGCGGCTCCGCCCCCTTAAGGCGCTACGCCGCCCGTACTTAAGGCGCTACGCCGCCCGTACCGCTCTCTCGCCCTCCGGCGCCGCCAGGTGTGCGCACGGGCGCTTGCGGTGGGCGCGGCTGAAGCGGGTGAACGGGCGCGGCAGGGCGAAGTTCACGAAGCCCTCGGCCTGCATCACCGCGAAGCCGATGCGCGGCAGGTCGCCGTGGGCCCGGTAGACCATGAAGCGCGGCTCCCAGCGTGGCTGGAACTTCGCATTGAACTTGTACAGCGACTCAATCTGGAACCAGCGGGACAGGAAGACCAGCAGTCCGCGCCAGAGCCGCAGCACCGGGCCGGCGCCGATCTTCTCGCCCCGCGCCAGCGCGGAACGGAACATCGCGAAGTTCAGGGAGACGTGTTCGATGCCGATCTTGGGCGCCGCCTGCAGCGCGGCGACGATCAGCAGCTCGTTCATACCCGGGTCGGCGGAGCGGTCGCGGCGCATCAGCTCCAGCGACATTCCGTCGGCGCCCCAGGGGACGAAGTGAATCATTGCCTTGAGGTCGCCGTACGGGCCCGGCTCGCCCGAGCCGTCGTCGTCGGCCTTGTGGGCGGTGGCGATCACGCAGTCGCCGTCGCCCGGGTCGCCGATCCGCCCCAGCGCCATGGAGAAGCCGCGCTCGGTGTCGGTGCCGCGCCAGTCCTCGGCGGCCCGCCGGATCCGTTCCAGCTCACCTACGGAGAGATCACGGACGCGCCGTACGCGGGTTTCGTAGCCATTGCGCTCGATGCGCTTGACCATCTGGCGTACGTTCCGCATGGCGCGCCCGGAAAGGGAGAAATCCGCGGCGTCCACCACCGCCTCGTCGCCCAGTTCCAGGGCGTCGAGCCCGGTCTCGCGGGTCCACACCTCGCCGCCCGTCTCCGAGCAGCCGACCACGGCCGGGGTCCAGGAGTGGGCCTTGGCCTCGTCCATGAACCGCTCGATGGCGCCGGGCCAGGCCTCGACGTCGCCGATGGGGTCGCCCGACGCGAGCATCACACCGGAGACCACGCGGTAGGTGACGGCCGCCTTGCCGCTGGGGGAGAAGACGACCGCCTTGTCGCGGCGGAGCGCGAAGTGGCCGAGCGAGTCGCGGGCGCCGTGCTTGGCGAGCAGGTCGCGCAGCTGGCGCTCGTCGTCCTCGGTGAGCCGGGCGGCCGGGTGCTCGGGGCGGAAGGCCAGGTAGATGGTGGTGATCGCGGTCAGCAGGCCGAGCGCGCCCAGCGAATAGGCGACGGTCCAGCTGGTGTCGCCCGCGTACTCGACGGGGCCCTCGAAGCCGAACAGGCCGTACATCACATGCTGGATCCGGTCGGCGATCGACGGGTTGCCGACGACCCGGCCCGGGTGGACCGAGACGATCACCAGGCCCAGGCCCAGCGAACCGGAGCCGAGCAGGATGAAGTTGGCCAGCGCCTTCCAGCGGCTGCGCGGGTCGGGCAGTGCGGTGAACTCGCTGCGGTGCCTGACCAGCAGCACCAGCAGGGCGACCGAGATCAGTACGCCGACGATCGAGTGGCGGTAGAGGAACTGGGCCACCGCGCCGATCGGCAGCAGGGCGACCGCGGCCCGCCAGGCCCGCCGCTTGCGCCGCTTCAGACCGTGGGCCAGGAGCAGCAGCAGGACGCCGGTGCTCAGCGCCAGGGCCGCCGCGAAGGGGCCCGTCGTACCGGGCAGGACCTCGCTGACGGCGTGCATCCGGCTGGCGCGGAAGCGCGGGAAGATGCCGGCGGCGATGTTGAGCAGGCCGACAAATGTCGCGGCCGTGCCGACCAGTGTAGGTACCGTCTCGGGGCGCGGTCCGCGGAGGACTTTGCGCGCGCCGGCCGGAACCGAACCCTTTTTGTCCCCATCTATCCTGACAGACATCGCTTCCCGTGACTCCGCGAGAGATTCTGTTGTCCGCCACAGTGACAAGGTCGCCGCTGTGTTTTGGACAATTTGCGCCCTCTAGGACGGCACTTCCCGGGGGCGGGTTCCCTCGGCCTCAGGAAAATCTCAGTCAGAAAGTTTCGACGACTCATGGGTCTCACGAGCAACAAGGTTCTGGCGCTCGCCGTCGTACTGGCGGTGGTGCTGTTCGCGCTCACCATCTGGCTCTGGCCGAAGCTGGCCAACCGCAGCTGGCGAGCCGTCCTGGGCCGGGTCGGCCTGCTCCTCGGCACACAGCTGATGCTCTTCGCCTCGGTGGGCCTCGCGGCCAACAACTCCTTCCTCTTCTACGGCTCGTGGGCGGACCTCTTCGGCCAGGAGAACGGCATGGGCGTGGTGGTCGACCACTCCGCCGGAAGCAAGGACATCAAGGTCACGGGGAAGCAGAAGCCCGACACCCCCGGTGCCGGCAGCCCCGCGGCGGGGGGTGAGATCCAGAAGGTGGTCGTCCAGGGCCAACGCTCCAGAATAGCCAGCCCCGCCTACGTCTATCTGCCCCCCGAGTACTTCCAGAAGAAGTACGAGAACCAGAAGTTCCCGGCCGCCGTGGTGCTGACCGGCTATCCGGGCACCGCGGAGAACCTGATCAAAGGGCTGAGGTACCCGAAGACGGCATGGGCGCAGGTCAAGCAGAAGAAGGCGCAGCCGATGATCCTCGTGATGATGCGCCCGACGGTGGCGCCGCCGAGGGACACCGAGTGTGTGGACGTCCCGGGCGGCCCGCAGACCGAGACCTTCTTCGCCAAGGACCTCCCGAAGGCCGTCTCGCAGACGTACCGGGTCGGCACCAAGCCGCAGAACTGGGGCTTCATCGGGAACTCGACCGGCGGCTACTGCGCGTTGAAGATCGGCATCCACCACCCGGAGACCTTCGGCGCCAGCGCCGGCCTCTCGGCGTACTACAAGGCCGCCAGCGACCCGACCACCGGTGATCTCTTCCATGGCGACAAGGCCGCGAAGAATCGTTCCAACCTGCTGTGGGCGCTCGACCACGTGGCGCCGGCCAAGTCGTCGTTCCTGGTCACCAGCTCCAAGTCGGGCGAGGACAACCTCAAGCCGACGCTGAGGTTCATCGAGAAGGTGAAGTCGCCCGCGCGCGTCTCGTCGATCACGCTCGACAGCGGCGGGCACAACTTCAACACCTGGCGGCGGGAGATCCCGCCGGTCCTGGAGTGGATCAGCAGCCGCCTCAGCGCGAACTGATCGATTCCACTTCCACTTCCGTACGGGGGACGGCCTGGGCGTCCGCGTCGATCGAGCGGCGCAGCGCCTCGTGCAGCCGGGCCGGGGTGAGGACGCCGAGGAAGCGGCCCGTCCCCTCGTGGTCGATGACCGCGATCCACCCCGCGTCGTGCTGGAGCATCGTCGCGAACGCCTGCTTCAGGGAGGCGCCGAGCGGCAGCCAGGCCTCCATCCGGCGGGCGTGCTCGCGCACGGTCGCCTTACGGGTCCCTTCGCCTGCCAGGGCGGCCTTCTCGGCGGAGATCCAGCCGTGCAGGTCCCCGGAGGCGTCCAGGACCACCGCCCAGGGGGCGCCGAGGTCGCGGGGGAGCGGGTCGTCGAGCCGGACCACCGGCGGCTGCTCCAGGTCGCTCTCCTCGATGGGTGTCACCGAGAGCCGCTTCAGGCCCCGGTCCGCGCCGACGAAGTCCGCGACATAGGGGGTCGCGGGGGTGCCGAGGACGGCCGCCGGGGCGTCCAGCTGCTCGATGCGCCCCTGCCCGTACACCGCGATGCGGTCGCCGAGGCGGACCGCCTCCTCGATGTCGTGGGTGACGAACAGCACGGTCTTGCGGACCTGCGACTGGAGCCTGAGGAACTCGTTCTGCAGCCGTTCGCGCACCACCGGGTCGACCGCGCCGAACGGCTCGTCCATCAGGAGCACCGGCGGGTCGGCCGCCAGTGCCCGCGCCACGCCCACGCGTTGGCGCTGGCCGCCGGAGAGCTGCTCGGGGTAGCGCGCCCCGTGGACCTTCGGGTCGAGGCCGACCAGGTCGAGCAGTTCGGCCGCGCGCTCACGGGCCTTGGCGCGCTTGACGCCGAGCAGGTGCGGGACGGTCGCGGTGTTCTCCAGGACCGTCTTGTGCGGGAAGAGCCCCACCTGCTGGATGACATAGCCGATACGGCGCCGCAATTGCACCGGATCGACGGTGGATATGTCCTCTCCGTCCAGGAATATCCGGCCCTCGGTGGGCTCGATCAGCCGGTTCACCATCTTCATCGTGGTGGTCTTGCCGCAGCCGGACGGCCCGACGAGCGTGACCAGTTCGCCCTCGGCCACTTCGAAGGAGAGGTCGTCGACGGCGCTGGTGCCGTCGGCGTACCGCTTGGTGACGTGCTCGAATCGGATCATGGTTCCCCATTGTCGCCGGTGGTGACCGTGGCTGTGTGAACCCCATGTTGCCGCTCTGTGTTCGATGCGGGGATCCCCCCGCCGGCCCTCGGTGATTGTCAGTGGCGGGGGTTAGGGTCGCCAGACAGACGTTCGGTCGGGGGATTCACGGGATCCGGCGGGGGAGGTGGGGGACGGGTGACTGCGCAGAATTGTTTGGTGCGCAACGACTGGATCTGCTGGGAGTACGTGCGCTCCCGCAGCCAGGAGCTGACCGACGCCACGGTCCAGCACGTCTGGATCACGGTGGTCTCGGTGCTGATCGGGCTGCTGATCGCCTTTCCGCTGGCGCTGCTCGCGCGTGGCCGCCGCTCGGTCGCGGGCGCGGTCCTGACCCTGACGACCGTGCTCTACACGGTGCCGTCGCTGGCGATGTTCTCGCTGCTGCTGCCGGTGTTCGGGCTCTCCGCGTCGCTGGTGGTCACCGGCCTGGTGCTCTACTCGCTGACGATCCTCGTACGGAACATCCTGGCCGGCCTCGAAGCCGTCCCGTCCGAAGTGCGCGAGGCGGCCCGGGGGATGGGGTACGGACGGATACGGCTGCTGTTCGAGGTCGAGCTGCCGCTCGCGCTGCCCGCACTGCTGGCGGGCGTGCGCATCGCGACGGTGTCGACGGTGGCGCTGACCACGGTCGGCTCGGTGGTCGGCAAGGGCGGCCTCGGCAACCTCATAGGCGACGGCGTGCAGTCCACGTTCAAGGCCCAGGTGCTCACCGCCTCGATGCTGTGCGTGCTGCTCGCCCTCGTGGCGGACCTGCTGCTGCTCGGTCTCCAGCGACTGCTCACCCCGTGGACACGCATACGGACGACGGCGGGGGCGCGCTGATGGGGGTCATGGCCGACGCCTGGACCTGGCTGACGACGGGGTCCAACTGGTCGGGCGAGGACGGCGCCTGGCACCGCCTGGCCGAGCACGCGTATGTGAGCGGGGCCTCGCTCCTGGTGGCGTGCGCCATTGCGCTGCCGCTCGCGCTGTGGCTCGGGCACATAGGGCGGGGCGGGGCGCTCGCGGTCAACATCTCCAACGTGGGCCGGGCGGTGCCCGTCTTCGCGGTGCTCGCCCTGCTGATGCTCACCCCGCTGCGCAAGGCCGGGTACGCGCCGACGATCATCGCGCTCGTGCTCTTCGCGGTGCCGCCGCTGCTGACCAACGCGTACGTGGGAATGCGCGAGGTGGACCGGTCGGTGGTGGAGGCGGCGCGAGGGATGGGGATGTCGGGCGGCCAGCTGTTCGCCCGGGTGGAGCTGCCGCTCGCCTACCCGCTGATCATGATCGGGGTGCGTTCGGCCGCGGTGCAGGTGGTGGCCACGGCGACGATCGCCTCCATGGTGGGGCTCGGCGGCCTCGGCCGGATCATCACGGCCGGGTTCGCCACGTACAACACACCGCAGGTGGTCGCGGGGGCGATCCTCGCCGCGCTGCTCGCGTTGCTGGTCGAGGGCGTGCTGGTGGTGGCCGACCGGCTGTTCAGCCCCCTGCGCGCGGTGCGCGGGCGGAGCACGGCCCCGTAACACCCCGGACCCCGAACACGTCGGACTTACGAACTCTCGGATGGTGAACGTTCATGAGCAAGATCCTGCGCACGGCCGGTGCGGTGCTGGGCACGCTGGCGCTGGCCGGGTCGCTGGCCGCGTGCGGCGGCGACAGCCTGGAGAAGGACAAGGGCAGTGGTGGCGGCGCGAGCAGCGGTGGAGGCGGCAAGAAGGGCTCGCTCACCGTCGGCGCCGCCGGCTTCACCGAGTCCGCCGTCCTCGCCGAGCTCTACGCCCAGATCCTGCACGACGCCGGGTACGGAACCTCGATCACCACGGTGAAGAACCGCGAGCTGTATGAACCCGCCCTGGAGAAGGGTGAGATCGACGTCGTTCCGGAATACGCGGCTACGCTTACCGAATTCCTCAACGCCAAGGCCAACGGCGAGAAGGCGAAGGACAAGCCGCTCGCCTCCAGCGACGCCGCGGCGACCGTCGCCGAGCTCACCAGGCTCGCCGCCCCGCGCGGTCTCAAGGCGCTCCCGGCGGGCGCGGCGGTCGACCAGAACGCGTTCGCGGTGACCAAGGAATTCGCCACCAAGAACAACCTCAAGACCCTTTCGGATCTGGGGAAGTCGAAGCTCAAGGTCAAGGTCGCGGCGGGCCCCGAGTGCCCCGTCCGCCCCTTTTGCGCCCCGGGCCTGAAGTCCAGGTACGGCATCGAGGTCGGCGGAATCGACCCCAAGGGCGTCGGCACCCCGCAGGCCAAGCAGGCCGTCAAGGACGGCGTCGACCAGCTGGTGCTGACCACCACGACCGACGCCACCCTGGACCAGTACGGCCTGGTGTTCCTCGAAGACGACAAGAAGCTCCAGAACGCGGACAACGTCCTTCCCGTGGTCAATGCGAAGGAAGCGGGCGCCCAGGAGATAGCCGACGCGCTCGCGAAGCTCACCCACACGCTGACGACCGGCGATCTCGTCGAACTGAACCGCAAGGTGGACGCCGAACGGGCGAAGGCGGCCGACGTCGCGAAGGACTATCTCCAGTCGAAGGGACTGATCAAGAAGTAGCGAAAACCGGGGCCCGGAGAAGACGGTTGGGAGAAGATTCGGGAGATTGGCGGGCGGGGGCTCCATTGGGCGTCTACGCACGGTAAATTTCAGGCCATGCCACGTGGACGCCACCGCCATTCCCCTCCTCTGCACAGGCTCCTCTCACCGTCGGCCGTCGCCGGCGCCGCTGTCTTCTGCGCCGGTGGCGCCTGGCTGTTCGATCAGCCCATGGCACTGCGGGGCCTGGCCGCGGCCGCCGCGGTGGCCGCCGTCACCGGCTCGGTGCTGATGCGCGGCTGGGACCGGGCGGCCGGCCGCCGGGTCGCCGAGCTGACCCGCTCGCGCGCCGCCGACCAGTGGCGCACCGAGGAGCGGATCGCCGAACTGGAGGCGGACCTGGAGGAGTCGCGCGAGCTGCGCGGCCGCCTGGACGCCAAGCTCCGTGCCAAGCGCATGGAGCTGGCCGGGCTGCGCGGTGAACACGCGGCCCTGCTGCGGCGGTACGCGACGGCGGAGACCGAGCGGGCCACCGCCCTGGAGGGCCGCCGCAGGCTCGCCCTGGAGGCCGCCGCCCCCAAGGCGCTGCCCGCCGCGGCCAGTACGCCGACGCCCGCCGCGTACGCGTCCGCCTCCCGGGCGCTGGAGAACCTGCCGTACGCGCGCCGCGCGCAGGAGGCGCGCAGCGCGGCCGCGGCGGTGGAGGAGGCCCGGGCGGCGGCGCGCAAGGCCCCGCAGCCCGTGCGTCCGTCGGCCGTCCCGCCCGCCCTGCCCGCACCGGCGGACCGGAAGGCGGACGAGCCGCAGGGGAAGCACTCGGCGGCCGCCGGGAGCGGGGAGCACGTCCGCCCGTCGTCCGCCGCCCTTCCCGCGCTGCCCGCGGCCCCGAAGCCGGTCGCGGCGGCGGTGGTTCCGTATGTCGCCCGTCCCGCCGTACGGCCCGAGGGCAGCTTCGACTTCTTCGGCACCGCGGCCGAGAAGGAGGCCGCCGAGAGGGAGGCGGTGGAGGCCGCGATAGCGGCGGCCGCGGAGGAGGACCTGGCCGACGTGGTCGGCGAGGAGGTCCTGGCCGAGCGGCCGCACACCCGCCCCGAGCGGGTCGTCGGCAAGGTCATCGACCTGACCGCGCACGACGAGACGGAGCAACTGGACGTGGCGGTGCTGCGGACGGCGATCTCGTAGACGGTACGGAACGGAAC
>NZ_JBHWUR010000039.1:59643-60928 GCF_042737755.1 Streptomyces sp. NPDC059994 | reverse complement strand
GGCTCTATGTTGTGGCCCATGCCCCCGATGCCACCCATGCCGCTCACGGATCTCCCCGCGTCCCGTACGGAGAACGGCTCGGCCGTGATCCGTGTCCTCAGCTACAACATCCGCTCGATGCGGGACGACAACGCGGCGCTGGCCCGGGTGATCCGCGCCTGCGACCCGGACCTGGTGCTGATCCAGGAGGCGCCGCGCTTCTTCCGCTGGCGCAAGGCCGCGGCGCGGCTCGCGGCGGCGTGCGACCTCGTGGTCCTGAGCGGCGGCGCCACGGCCGCGGGACCGCTGCTGCTGTGCTCGCTGCGGGCCACCGTGGAGCGTACCGAGGACGTCCTGCTCCCGCTCACGCCCGGTCTGCACCGGCGCGGCTTCGCGTCGGCGGTGGTACGGGTCGGGGGCGCCCGGCTCTCCGTCCTGAGCTGCCATCTCAGCCTTCAGGCGGACGAGCGCGACGCCCAGGCGGGGATGCTGCTCGACCATCTGGCGGCGCTGGACGTGCCCCACGCGGTCGCGGGCGGCGACCTCAACGACCGCCCCGACGGCCGCGCCTTCCGCCGCCTGGCGAACGCCCTCCAGGACTGCTGGGCGGTACGCCCCTGGGGCACGGAGCACACGTCGACTCCGGCCGACCCCCATCAGCGCATCGACGCGATCTTCGTTACGGAGGGGGTGGAGGTGCTGGGGTGCGGGGTCCCTACGGGGTTGGCGGGGGTGACGGCGGGGGACCTCCGGGGGGCGACGGATCATCTGCCGGTACTGGCGGCGCTGCGGATCCGGGTGTAGCCCCCACCCCGCCCGTTCCCCTAACCCTCCGGGGGCGGGGGTGAGTTGAGATGGGTTTCCTGGGGGCTGCGCCCCCGGACCCCGGGGTGGGACCGCGCCCCCGGACCCCGGGGTGGGGCTGCGCTCCTGCACCCCGGGCGGGGCCTGCGGCTCCTGCACCCCGCTTACGGGGCTTCGCCCCCGATACCCCCCGCGAGGGCTACCCACCCGCCCCCGCTTCGGGCTCCGCCCGGCCCCTGCGCGAGGGTGGGTGGGTTACCGGGTGCTGCGCCCCGGCCCCCTTCGTCTGCGGGTCGTCGGTGGCTGGTCGCGCAGTTCCCCGCGCCCCTGAAGGGGCCCGCACCTCGAACGCCGGAGGGGCTGAATTTCGCGCCGCCGGGACGGGATCTGGCCGGGCCCCGTTCTGCCCTTAGGGGCGCGAGGAACTGCGCGATCAGCCCGCACGGAACTCGCAGACGAACGCCGGGCCAAGGAGGGGCGCGAGGAACTGCGCGATCAGCCC
>NZ_JBHWUR010000039.1:36078-59543 GCF_042737755.1 Streptomyces sp. NPDC059994 | reverse complement strand
GCACGGAACTCGCAGACGAACGCCGGGCCAAGGAGGGGCGCGAGGAACTGCGCGATCAGCCCCCACCGAACCCGCAGACGAACGCCGGGCCAAGGAGGGGCGCGGGGAACTGCGCGATCAGCCCGCACGGAACTCGCAGACGAACGCCGGGCCAAGGAGGGGCGCGAGGAACTGCGCGATCAGCCCCCACCGAACCCGCAGACGAACGCCGGGCCAAGGGCGAAGCCCCAGGGGGCAGGGGTCCGGGGGCGAACCCCCGGGTCAGACCACCGCACCCCGCCCGGGGTCATCCCCGTCCTCGTCGTCCTGCTGCATCCGAGCCACCAACGTCCCGAACCCCCCGATGAACCCCCCCACCCCCAGCGTCGTGAGCCACCACGTGAACTCCCACTGGAGCACCGCCGCCAGCAGCAACAGCAGAGGCCCGCCGATCACCCCGAGCCAGGCGAACTTCGCCGTGACGTCGGTCTCCGGGAGCGGCGGCGGCTCCGGCGGGACGAAGTGGCCCTCGTCCGTGTCGTCCAGGTCGCCGTCGGACGGTTCCGCCACCTTGAAGTCGCGCGGGCCGCCCACGCCGGGGGCGAAGACCACCGAGCTGCCCAGCGGCTTCGGCTCGGGCGGCGGCTCAGGGCTCGCCGGGGGCGGCTCGGGCGTGGCGTTGCGGTCGCTCTCCAGGAGCGCCAGGTCCTCTATCGACTTGAACGGCTTCGTCCCGGGCGGGTCGGTCGGCTCATCGCCGTACCCCGCCACGATCGCCGCCCACGCAGCCTCCTCGTCGATCGGCTGCGGCTCGCGGTCCGCGTCGTGCTCAGCCACCGGTCGTGCTCCCCTTCTTCCCGACGCTCGGAGCGAGGCGGCCGATGAACGCGTAACTCTCCTCGAAGATCCGCTCCGCATCGTGGTCCAACGTCGCCACGTGGTAGCTCTGTTCCAGGAGGATCTCGGTGACGTCCGTGGAGGAGACCCGGCTGAGGATCCGCGCCGAGTCGGCCGGCGGCACCACATGGTCCTGCGGGCTGTGCAGGAGCAGCATCGGCTGGGTGACCTGCGGCAGCTCGCGGTCGACCTGCTGGAAGAACCTGCGCAGCGAGTGCGCCGAGTGCAGCGGCACCCTGTCGTACCCCACCTCCGCCGAGCCCTCCTTGGCGATGTCGCTGGCGATCCCCTTGGTGGAGCGCACGAAGTGCCGTACGACCGGCAGCGCGTGCGCCGCCAGGCCGTGCACCTTGTTGCCCGGGTTGACGACCACGACGCCGCTGACCGCGTCCCCGTGCCTGGCCGCGAGCCGAAGCGCCAGCGCGCCGCCCATGGAGAGCCCGAAGACGAAGACCTGGCCGCACCGCTCCCGCAGCTCGCTCAGCGCCCGGTCCACTTCCGCGTACCAGTCCTGCCAGCCGGTGAGCTGCATGTCCTGCCAGCGCGTGCCGTGTCCGGGCAGCAGCGGCAGCTCGACCGTCAGGCCGCGCTCGGCCAGGAAGTCGGCCCAGGGGCGCAGCGACTGCGGGGAACCGGTGAAGCCGTGACAGAGGAGGACGCCGACCTCTCCGCCCTCGTGGCGGAACGGCTCGGCTCCAGGGAGGACGGGCACCGGGATCTCCTGTTCATGAGCAGGGGCGGGGGAGTCGTACTTCACGGTACGCGACCGGACTGACACCGACCAGAGCCGTCACCGGCCCGCGCGCGGGAGGGCGGGTCCCATACGGGTTAAGGTCTGTTCGACAGACATAGGGAAGGCATCCGAGTTGATCTACGGCGCTATGAAGTTCTCCATCGGCGGGTCGCTGAAGCTTGCCTTCAGGCCCTGGGTGGAGGGCCTCGAAAACATTCCCGCCGAGGGGCCGGCGATCCTCGCCAGCAACCACCTCTCCTTCTCGGACTCGTTCTTCCTGCCGGCGGTCCTCGACCGCAAGGTGACGTTCATCGCCAAGGCGGAGTACTTCACCTCGCCCGGTGTGAAGGGCAGGCTCACCGCCGCCTTCTTCAAGGGCGTCGGCCAGCTCCCGGTGGACCGCTCGGGCGCGCGCGGCGCGGGTGAGGCGGCCATCAAGAGCGGCATCGAGGTCCTGGAGCGAGGCGAGCTGTTCGGGATCTACCCGGAGGGCACCCGCTCGCCCGACGGCCGCCTCTACCGGGGCAAGCCCGGCGGCCTCGCGCGCGTGGCGCTCGCCACCGGCGCGCCGGTGATCCCGGTCGCGATGATCGACACCGAGAAGATCCAGCCGCCGGGGAAGGTCATGCCCAAGCTGATGCGCCCGGGCATCCGCATCGGCAAGCCGCTCGACTTCAGCCGCTACCACGGCATGGAGGGCGACCGGTTCATCCTGCGCTCGGTGACCGACGAGGTCATGTACGAGATCATGAAGCTCTCCGGCCAGGAGTACGTGGACGTCTACGCGACCGCGGCCAAGCGCCAGATCGCGGACGAGGCCAAGCGCAAGGCCGACGAGGAGAAGGCGGGCGAGAGGGCCGAGAAGGCCCGCGAGGCCGAGCAGGCCAAGCGGGCGGAACGGCCCGGCGACTAGCAGCGTCCGGCCGGGGGTGGGGAACATGGCGAAGCGCGAGCGCGTCATCAGAATGTCGGTCGAGCTGCCGCTGTGGCGCGCGCTCACCGCGTACCGCGTACTCACGATGGTGTACGCGGTGCTGGTCTTCGTGTCGGAGTACCGCGAGTTCGAGCGTCCCTGGGTGGGCGTCGCCTTCCTGTCGGTGCTCGCGGTGTGGACGCTGGCGACGCTGCCCCGGGTGGCGAACGCGGCGAGCTGCACCAAGCGGTTCCTCGGCGTCGACCTGACGGTCGCGCTCACCGGCATCCTGCTCACCCCGCTGGCGGACGCCGACGCGCAGTCGGTGAACAGCCCTACCCTGCCGACCATATGGGCGGCGGGCTCGGTGCTCGCGTTCGCGATCAAGGGCGGCTGGCGCTGGGCCGCCTTCGCCTCCTCGCTGGTCGCCGCCGCCAACCTGGTCGAGCGCGGCACCCCCACCCGGGACACCCTCCACAATGTGCTGCTCGTCTGGGTCGCCTCCATCGCCATCGGTTACGTGGTGGAGGTCGCCCGCGCGAGCGAGGCGACCCTCGCCCGCGCCCTGGAGATCGAGGCGGCGACCCGCGAGCGGGAGCGGCTGGCCCGGGACATCCACGACAGCGTCCTCCAGGTCCTCGCGATGGTGCAGCGGCGCGGCACCGCGCTCGGCGGCGAGGCGGCCGAACTCGGCCGGATGGCCGGCGAGCAGGAGGTCGCCCTGCGGACCCTGGTCTCCAGCGGTCTGGTGCCCACCACGCGCGCGTCCGAGGACCCGGCGCTGGGCGCGCTGGTCCGTACGGTCGACTACGAGGACGACGCCGGCGGCGGGGCCGACGGGGCCGAGGTGGATCTGCGCACCCTGCTCGCCCCGCACGCCGGATCACGGGTCTCGCTGGCGGAACCGGGCGCTCCGGTGCTGCTCGCGCCCCCTGCGGCACGCGAGCTCGCGGCCGCTGTCAGTGCCGCGTTGGACAATGTCCGCAGACACGCGGGGGAGACCGCGCAGGCCTGGATCCTGGTCGAGGACTGGGGGGACGAAGTGATCGTGACGGTACGGGACGACGGTCCCGGCATCCCGGAGGGCAGGCTCGCGCAGGCCGAGGGGGAGGGGCGCCTGGGCGTCGCCCTCTCGATCCGCGGCCGGCTGCGGGACCTGGGCGGCACCGCCGAGCTGATCTCGGTGCCGGGCCAGGGGACGGAAGTAGAGCTGAAGGTTCCACGGGGGAAGGTGCGGGCATGAGTGAGCAGCAGACGGTGAAGGTCATGGTGGTCGACGACCACCCGATGTGGCGCGACGCGGTGGCACGCGACCTGGCGGCCGCCGGGTTCGACGTGGTGGCCACCGCCGGGGACGGCCCGCAGGCGGTCCGCCGCGCCCAGGCGGTCACACCCGACGTGCTGGTCCTGGACCTCAATCTGCCCGGTATGCCGGGCGTCCAGGTCTGCAAGGAGCTGGTCGGCGCCAACCCGGCGCTCAGGGTCCTGGTCCTGTCCGCGTCCGGCGAGCACGCGGACGTCCTGGAGGCGGTGAAGTCCGGCGCGACCGGCTATCTGCTGAAGTCGGCGAGCACCGAGGAGCTGACCGACGCGGTGCGCCGCACGGCGGCCGGCGACCCGGTGTTCACCCCGGGCCTGGCGGGCCTCGTCCTCGGTGAGTACCGCCGGCTGGCCTCGGACCCGGCGCCCGCCGCCGCCGACGAGCCGAAGGCCCCGCAGCTGACCGACCGCGAGACGGAGGTGCTGCGCCTGGTGGCGAAGGGTCTGTCGTACAAGCAGATCGCCGAACGCCTGGTCATCTCCCACCGCACGGTCCAGAACCACGTCCAGAACACCCTGGGCAAGCTCCAGCTCCACAACCGCGTGGAGCTGGTGAGGTACGCGATAGAGCAGGGCCTCGACGACGTGTGAGTCCGCTCGCGCAGGGACGTGCTCCGCTCGTACGAGTGAATGATCACCCGTCAACATCCCCTTGAATTCAAGGAATTGACGTTTCACCCCATCCCGGGGTGACGTGCGTCACCCTTAGCGTGACTTGTGGAGGCCTTCGAGGGCTTCCCTGTGTCCGTCACGGCGAAGGGACAATTCCATGCGGGTCGGAGTACTGACCGGAGGCGGTGACTGCCCCGGGCTCAACGCCGTCATCCGGGCCGTCGTCCGCAAGGGCGTCCAGGAGTACGGCTTTGACTTCACGGGGTTCAAGGACGGCTGGCGCGGCCCGCTGGAGGGCGACACCGTCAAGCTGGACATCCCTGCCGTCCGCGGCATCCTGCCCCGCGGCGGCACCATCCTCGGCTCCTCGCGCACCAACCCGCTCAAGGCCGAGGACGGGGTGCGCCGCATCAAGGAGAACCTCGCCAAGTGCGAGGTCGACGCGATGATCGCGATCGGCGGCGAGGACACCCTGGGCGTGGCGGCCCGGCTCAGCGACGAGTACGGCGTGAAGTGCGTCGGCGTACCCAAGACCATCGACAACGACCTCTCCGCGACCGACTACACCTTCGGCTTCGACACCGCGGTCGGCATCGCCACCGAGGCGATCGACCGGCTGCACACCACGGCCGAGTCGCACATGCGGGTCCTGGTCGTCGAGGTGATGGGCCGCCACGCGGGCTGGATCGCGCTCCACTCGGGCCTGGCGGGCGGCGCCAACGTCATCCTCATCCCCGAGCAGCGCTTCGACGTCGACCAGGTCTGCGGCTGGATCACCTCCCGCTTCAAGGCGTCGTACGCGCCGATCGTGGTGGTCGCCGAGGGCGCGATGCCGAAGGACGGCGAGATGGTCCTGAAGGACCAGACGCTCGACTCCTTCGGGCATGTGCGGCTCTCGGGCGTCGGGGAGTGGCTGGCCAAGGAGATCGAGAAGCGCACGGGCAAGGAGGCCAGGACGACGGTCCTGGGCCACGTCCAGCGCGGCGGCACCCCCAGCGCCTTCGACCGCTGGCTGGCGACGCGGTTCGGGCTGCACGCGATCGAGGCGGTACGGGACGGCGACTTCGGCAAGATGGTGGCGCTGCGGGGCACGGACATCGTCCGGGTGCCGATCGCGGAGGCGACGGCGCGGCTGAAGACGGTGGATCCGGAGCTGTACGCGGAGGTGGGGGTGTTCTTCGGCTGAGGGGGTACACGGGGCGAGTCGCACATAAGGGCGCCGTATATTCACCCGTATTCAGTCTCTATCCACCCATTAGGTGAGTCCTATGGACATCCTGGCGTTCGGCGTGCAGGCCGATGAGAGACCTCTGATCGAGAAGGCCTTCGAGGGCAGGCACGACGTCCGGTGCCTGGACGTGTTCCTCAACGAGGACACCGCGCCCATCGCGGCGGGGTACGAGGCGATCTCGACCAGCGTGAACGCCGACCTGAACCGCTCGGTGCTCCAGACGCTGGCGGTGGGCGGAACCCAGCTGATCGCACAGCGCTCGACGGGCTTCAACAACATCGACCTGGACGTGGCGGAGCGGCTCGGTCTCACGGTGGCGAGGGTGTCGTACTACTCGCCGTACTCGGTGGCCGAGTTCGCCTGGACCCTGGCGATGGCGGTCAACCGCAAGATCGTCCGCGCCTCCAACCGCACCCGCGACTTCGACTTCCGCCTCGACGGGCTGATGGGGCGGGATCTGCGCGGGCGTACGGTCGGGGTGCTCGGCACCGGCAAGATCGGCGAGGCGTTCACCCGGATCGCCCATGGCTTCGGCATGAACCTCCTCGGCTGGGACGTCGTGGAGAACCCCGCGTGCGTGGAGCTCGGGATGAAGTACGTCGAGAAGGGCGAACTGCTCGCGAACGCGGACGTGGTGAGCCTGCACGTGCCGCTGCTGCCGTCCACGCACCACGTGATCGACCGTGAGGCGCTGAAGCGGATGAAGGACGACGCGATCCTGGTGAACTCCAGCCGCGGGGGGCTGGTGGACACGGAGGCGCTCGTGGGCGAGTTGCGGGCGGGGCGGCTGACGGGGGTGGGCCTCGACGTCTATGAGGCGGAGGCCGGCCTCTTCTTCCTGGACAAGTCCCTGGAGGGTGTTCCGGACGACATCCTGGCGCGGCTGGTGACGTTCCCCAACGTGGTGGTGACGTCGCATCAGGCGTACTACACGGAGGATGCGGTGGGGCAGATCATCGCGGCGACGGTGGAGAACGTGGCGGCGTATGCGGCGGGGCGGCGGACGGGGAATGTGCTGGTGCCAAGGTCAACCGGGTGAGCCGCGCTCCCGGGGGCTTCGCCCCGGACCCCCGGTTCGTCTGCGGGCTCGGTGGGGGCTGGTCGCTCCCCCAAGTTCTCGGCTTCGCTCGGACAGGGGGACCCCCATCGAGGCGGAGCCGCGCAGTGTCACAGCCCCGCGCCCTTGAATGCGCCCCTTCGGGGCGCCCGGGGGATGTCGCGCAGCGGCATTCAAGGGGCGCGGGGAACTGCGCGACCAGCCAAGGCGGCCCGCAGACGAACGGGCCCCGCAGCGGGGCGCAGGGGCCGCAAGGCCGGCCGGGGGCCGGGGCGGAGCCCCGAAAGCGGGGGCGGGGGCGCAGCCCCAGTGGGGGGCACCGGGGGCGAAGCCGCAGTAGCGGGGTGCAGGGGGGGCGGAGCCCCGATGGGGTACCGGGGTACCCGGGGGTACCGGGGGCGGGAGCCCGGTGGCGGGGTGCAGGGGTGCAGGCCCCGCCAGGGGTGCAGGCCCCGCCAAGGTGCAGGGGGCGGAGCCCCCGCTCGGGGGCCTGGGGGCGTAGCCCCCGGGAAACCCACCTCACCCCCCACCCACCCCCGGAGGGTTCAGGGAACGGGCGGGGTGGGGGTCATCGCGCCCAGGCCCGCCAGCAGGCTCCCCACCACCTCCGGCCCCCGCAGCGTCAGCACCGACTCCGGATGGAACTGGACCCCCGCGAACCCAGGACCCCGCACCGCGTGCACCTCCCCGGTGGCGGGGTCGCGGCTGACCTCGACGCCCCGCGCCGCCAGCGCACCCGCGGCCCCCTCCCCGCACCGCGCCGTGAAGCTGTTGTAGAACCCGACCCGCTCCTCCCGCCCGAAGAGGTCGATCCGCAGCTGCGCCCCCTGGTGCGGCACCCGCTTGCGTACGATCGGCAGGCCCAGTTCCGCCGCGATCAGCTCGTGCCCCAGGCACACACCGAGCAGCCCGTGCCCGTGGGAGCGCAGGAGCTCCGCCGCCAAGGGGCGCAGCACACGCATCTTCACATCGGACGCGTCCGAGGGGTCACCGGGGCCGGGGCCCAGGATCACCGGGCCGTGGTGGCCCAGCAGACGCTCCCGCAGCCCCGCCGCGTCGTACCGCACCACCGACACCCCCAGCCCCGACGACCGCAGCAGATGCGCCAGCATCGCCGTGAAGGTGTCCTCGGCGTCCACCACCAGCGCCTCGCCCGACGGCGCCACCGGCGCCACCGCCCGCTCCCGCATCCGCAGCCAGAACGGCGCCAGGTCGGCCCGCCGCGCGTCCAGGGCCGCCCGCACCCGAGGGTCGTCGCCCAGGACAACGGCGGGGCGCGAGGCGGCCGGGCGGCCCGGGCGCGCGCCCAGCGCCGCCAGCACCCCGGCCGCCTTGGCGTGCGTCTCCGCCACCTCGCCCGCCGGGTCGGAGTGGCGTACCAGCGTCGCCCCGACCGGCACCCGCACCCGCCCGTCCGGCGCGATGTCGGCCGTACGGATCAGGATGGGCGAGTCGAGCGTCTGGACGCCGTTGGCGTCGCGGCCCAGCAGGGCGAGCGCGCCCGCGTAGTAGCCGCGCCCGCCCACCTCGTACCGTTCGATCACCCGGCACGCGTTCTGCACCGGCGACCCCGTCACCGTCGCCGCGAACATCGTCTCCCGCAGCACCTCGCGCGCGTCCAGCGAGCTCCGGCCGCGCAACTCGTACTCGGTGTGCGCCAGATGGGCCATCTCCTTCAGCCGGGGGCCGACCACCACCCCGCCCCGGTCGCCCACCGTGCACATCATCTTCAGCTCCTCGTCGACGACCATGGAGAGCTCGTCGATCTCCTTCTCGTCGGAGAGGAAGGAGAGCAGGTCGTCCGCCGTCGGGCCGGTCGCCGGGTAGCGGTACGTCCCGCTGATCGGGTTCATCACCACCGTCCCGCCCGACATCCGCACATGCACCTCGGGGCTGGCTCCCACCAGCGTCCGCTCGCCGGTGTGGACGACGAACGTCCAGTACGCCCCCCGCTCGGCCGCCAGCAGCCGGCGGAACAGCGCCAGCGCGTCCGCCCGGCCGAAGCCCGGGATCTCGCCCGTGTAGGTGCGCCGGATCACGAAGTTGGCGCCCTCGCCCTGCCCGATCTCGTCCTCGATCACCCGCCGTACGATCCCGGCGTACTCCTCGTCCCCCACGTCGAAGCCCCCGCCCTCGACCCGCACTTCGTGCCGGGGCAGCGCCTCCAGGAGCTCCTCCAGGGACAGTTCGTACGTCTCGTCGGCCTCCAGGACGGCCAGCGGAGTGCCGTCGTCCCGTACGTCGAAGCCGCGCTCGCGGATCTGCCGGAACGGGACCAGGGCGAGTGAGGGCCGGTCCCCGCACGGGATGTCGGCGAGCCGCTCCACCTCCCGTACGCCGCCGATCAGCAGCTCGACCACGTCGTGGTCGCGGCCGGGGGTACGGCGGCGGATCAGGGCGAACGGCGGGCAGTCGTCCTGGAGGAGTCTGGCGAGGTGCGTGCTGAGGGACATGCGGGGTTCCTTCCGGGAGTACGGGGAGAGGAACGGCCGCGGGAAACAGAAAAGGCCGCCCTCGGGCGGCCTTCGCGTGGTCTGGAGTACGCGCGATCAGTGGGCCGCCGGATGAGCGGTCCACCACCAGTTCTGGTTCGAGTGCGCGAACATGCCCCGCACCCTAGCCGAAGAAGCGCCGGACAGGCGAAGGGCCCGCCCCATCCGATGGATGGAGCGGGCCCTCGCCGTATCGATTCTGCTCAGACTGGCAGGTTTCAGACTGGCAGGCTTCAGACCAGCAGGTTGAACATCTGCCAGCCGCCGCCCACCTGGACGCGCGCGGCGAACGGCGCGCCGGTGGTGCTGCCCGTGCCCTTGTAGTACCAGAGCACGCCCGACCCGTCCCGGGCCACCAGGTCCGGGATTCCGTCGCCGTTCAGGTCGCTCGGGCCGAGCAGGCTGTTGTAGCCCTGCCAGCCGCCGCCGATCTGGACCCGGGGGGCGTACGGGGCGGTCGGTGTGCCGGTGCCCTTGTAGAACCACAGCACGCCGGAGCCGTCCCGGGCGACCAGGTCGGCCTTGCCGTCGCGGTTGAGGTCGCCGGTGGAGACCATGGCGTTGTAGCCCTGCCAGCCGCCGCCTATCCTCACCCGCGCGGCGAACGGCGCAGCCGGGGTGCCGGTGCCCTGGTAGTACCAGAGCACGCCGGTGCCGTCGCGGCCGATCAGATCGGCCCTGCCGTCACCGTTCAGGTCGCGGGCGCCGGTCATGAAGTTGTACGTCTGCCAGCCGCCGCCGACCTTGAGGCGGCCCTTGAACGGCGCGTCCGGGTTGCCGCTGCCCTGGTAGTACCAGAGCGTGCCGGTGCCGTCGCGGGCCACCATGTCGCCGGTGCCGTCCGCGCGCAGCGCGGTCATCGCGGAGACGGCGTTGTAGCCCTGCCACCCGCCGCCGATCTTGTACCGCCCGTAGAACGGCGCCGAGGCGTTGCCGGTGCCCTGGTACTGCCACAGCACGCCGGAGGAGTCCCGGCCGAGCATGTTGTAGCGGGTGGTGCCGGAGTCGGGCACGGCGCTGGTGGCCTGCTCGACGTCGGTCGCCTTCACCCACGCGAGCCGGTGGTTGTACCGGATCGGGTAGAAGGAGTTCGTCTTGCCCTGGACCAGGGTGCGGTCACCGGTGCCGGTGCCCGCGAACGTACCGGCGAACCAGTAGTCGCCCAGCTGCGCCGGGCCCGCCTGGGTGTAGGCCTGACCGGCCGGGATCGAGTACTTGGTCAGCGACGCCGAGTTGTTGGCCTGCACCGGGACGTTGGTCCCCGTGTACGCCGAGTCCTCCGGGTAGGCACGCCCGTACACCGGGATGGACGCGGCGCCCGCCTTCGGCTTCAGGACCGGCCGGCCGGTCTTGCCGACGGGCGCGGTGAAGGTGCCGCCGGGGTTGTAGAACCAGGCCTTCTGGCCGCCGTACCAGATGGCGGTCCAGTCGGTCTGCGCCTCGGCGACGACGTACTCGCCGCCGGTGACGACCTTGTTGCCCCAGTTCGGGCCCTCGGTCGCGGTCTGGGTGCCGAGGTACGGGTCGCTGAGCGGCGTACCGCTGGTGGACGGCGAGGTGTACAGGTAGCCGAAGTTCGCCGGCCGCGAGTACGTGTTGCCGCCGTACGTGACGGTGGGCTGGTTGGCCGTGGTGAACGGCGGGACCACGCGGACCAGCTGGCCGGCCTTGAGCGGGCCGCCCGCGCCCTGGTCGCCGCTGGGCGCGCCGACCAGGGTCATGTAGTGGTTCCAGTCCCAGTACGGGCCCGGGTCCCAGTGCTGGGTCTTCACATTGCCGTCCAGCACACCGGGCACCTCGTCGTGGCCGACGACGTGCTCACGGTCGAGCGGGATGGAGAACCGGTTCGCCAGGTACTTCACCAGCGCGGCCGAGGACTCGTACTGAGGCTCGGTGTACCACGTGGCGTTGTCCTTGATGGCATAGCCCTCGTGCTCGATGCCGATCGAGTGCATGTTCATCGTCTTGTTGGCCGCGTGCCAGGCCTCGTCCTTGGTCGCCACCAGCTGGGTGACCAGGCCGTCGGAGGCGCGGACCATGTAGTGCGCGCTGGCGTAGGACGTGGAGTCCTGGAAGGTCTTCAGCGACCCGTCGTAGCCGCCCTCGGTGTCGTGGATGACGAGGTAGCGGATGTCCTCGCCGTTCGAGGGGCGGTTCGACTCGTTGTAGTTGCCGAAGTCGTCCGGCGTCGTGCCGTTCTGCTTGTACGCCGCCGCCTGGAAGTCGCAGTTCAGCCCCGCCGGGCACTCCGGCGTCTGCGCCGCGGCGTTGAACGCCGCCAGGGACATCGTCTCCGGCTTGACCGGCTTCACCGACGGGTCGGCCGGCAGGGCGAGCTGCTGGCCGTCGGCCGTGAGACGGCTCTCACCGGTCCTGATCGACTCGTACACCCGCTTCGCGAACAGCGACGCGCCCTTGGTGTCCGGCGCCTGGCTGTAGCGGGCGACGGCCGCGTACCACTTGCCCGCGTCCTCGGGCAGCGAGCCCGTCGCGTCCTTCTGGTACTTCGCGAGCAGCGCGGCACCCGCGCGGACGGACTGGTTCTCGTCCTCGCGGACGGCGTCCACCGGCTTGTCGATCAGCTTGGCGGCCTCGTCCAGCGTGTGCAGCCGGGGGTCGCTCGTGTCGACGGCCTTCGGCGCCCGCTTCAGGGCGCGCTTGGCGTCGAAGTGCTTCATGACCGTGGGGTCGCCGCTCATGTTGAGGTGCGACAGTCGCTCCGCGTCCGTCGGCTGCTCGACGTCGTCCGCCGTCACCCGGGTCAGGCCCATGACGTTGTACGCGCCGGTCGTGGACGGCTGCCCGTCGTGGCTCTCCCACAGCGTCTGCCGGTACGAGACCGCCATCAGCACGCTCTGCGGGACGTGGAACTCGCGCGCGGCCTCGGCGAACCGGGCCTGGAGCGCGGTGCCCGGACCGGCCGGCTTGGTGTTCGCCGTGGCGGGGCCGGGTGCGGCCACCGCCAGGCTGGTGATCGCCGCACCGGCGACGACCGCCGTGCCCACCCCGTAAGCGATCAGCTTCTTCTTGCGGTCTCTGCGGTGTATCCGCTTCAACGCCCACCCCTGCATCGCTCTGTTGATTTCTGAATCACTTCTGAAACGCGCAGAGGCTAGCAGGCGACCGATCGGGTTCGGTCATCGGGAGGTCGTCCACGTGTCTCACAAGGTGGGCACGCGGGTGGACGGCTAAGTGGACCCCGTAAGGTTGTGGGGTGACCGTGAACGTAAACACCTGGCGTGACCTTCCCGCGGCGCAGCAGCCCGAGTACCCCGATGCCGAGGCTCTGCGCGATGTGATCGCGGACCTCGCGTCGTATCCGCCGCTCGTCTTCGCGGGCGAGTGCGACCAGCTGCGCGCCCGGATGGCGGCCGTCGCCAAGGGCGAGGCGTTCCTGCTCCAGGGCGGCGACTGCGCCGAGGCGTTCGACGCCGTGTCGGCAGATCACATCCGGGCCAAGCTCAAGACCCTGCTCCAGATGAGCGCCGTGCTGACGTACGCGGCGTCCGTGCCCGTCGTCAAGGTCGGCCGGATCGCCGGGCAGTACTCGAAGCCGCGCTCCAAGGGCACCGAGACCCGCGACGGCGTGACCCTGCCGACCTACCGCGGTGACTCGGTCAACGGCTTCGAGTTCACCGAGGCCGCCCGCATCCCGGACCCCGAGCGACTGAAGCGGATGTACAACGCGTCCGCCTCGACGCTCAACCTGGTCCGCGCCTTCACCACCGGCGGCTACGCCGATCTGCGCCAGGTGCACGCCTGGAACCAGGACTTCGTCAAGACGTCCCCGTCCGGTCAGCGCTACGAGCAGCTGGCCCGCGAGATCGACAACGCGCTGAACTTCATGAAGGCGTGCGGCACCGACCCGGCCGAGTTCAAGGCCGTCGAGTTCTACGCCTCGCACGAGGCGCTGCTGCTCGACTACGAGTCGGCGCTGACCCGGGTCGACTCGCGCACCGGCAAGCTCTACGACACCTCCGGCCACATGGTCTGGGTCGGCGAGCGCACCCGGCAGCTCGACCACGCGCACATCGAGTTCGCCTCCCGGATCAGCAACCCGATCGGGATCAAGCTCGGCCCCACGACCACGGTCGACGACGCGCTCACCTACGTGGACCGGCTCGACCCGGACCGCGAGCCCGGCCGGCTGACGTTCATCGTCCGTATGGGCGCCGACAAGGTCCGCGACAAGCTGCCCGAGCTGGTCGAGAAGGTCACCGCGTCCGGCGCGGTCGTCGCCTGGGTCACCGACCCGATGCACGGCAACACCTTCGAGGCGGCCTCCGGCCACAAGACCCGCCGCTTCGACGACGTGCTCGACGAGGTCAAGGGCTTCTTCGAGGTCCACAAGGGCCTGGGCACCCACCCGGGCGGCATCCACGTCGAGCTCACCGGTGACGACGTCACCGAGTGCGTGGGCGGCGGCGACGAGATCTTCGTCGACGATCTGCACCAGCGCTACGAGACGGCCTGCGACCCGCGCCTCAACCGCAGCCAGTCCCTGGACCTGGCCTTCCTGGTCGCCGAGATGTACCGGGACCAGTGAGTAGCTTCCTACGAAACGTGGGGCGTGGATCTGTGATCCGCGCCCCACGGGCGTATCCGGGGCTTTTCGTCCACCCCGACTTTGGGTACGGTTAGGTAAGCCTCACCGAATCGGGGATGGCTGGCCAGACCGTTCCTGTCAGGGAGGTGGACCGCGTGTACGTCTGCTCTTGCTTCGGCATCACCGACAAGCAGGTCGAGCAGCACGCGGCCGCCGGCGCCTGTACCCCGCGTCAGATCGCCTCCGCCACCAAGGCGGGCACGGACTGCGGCTCCTGTGTGCGCGCCATCCAGGGCCTGCTCGGGCGCGGTGCCTGCCCCCGTCGGGAACTGCTCGAAAAGGGCGGGGTCGGCGCGGTGCTCGCCACCGAGCAGAAGCTGGCGGAAGCCGCGTAGGCGCTCCGCTGGGTGTGGAGTCATCGGCTGAGGGCCGCTCGTGGCTGGTCGCAGTTTCCCGCGCCCCTGAAGGGGCGCGGTCCCGCACCGGGCTTCCACAAGTCCCCTTGGGCCGACAGGGGCCCTAGCTCTCCGGCTGCTCGATGAGCTGCGCGATGTACAGCGCCTCGCCGAGCTTCTCGACCAGTTCCAGCTGGGTGTCGAGGTAGTCGATGTGGTGCTCCTCGTCGGCAAGGATCGACTCGAAGATGTTCGCCGAGGTGATGTCGCCCTTGGCCCGCATGATCTCGATGCCGCGCTTGAGGCGGTCGATCGCCTCGACCTCCACCTGCCGGTCGGCCTGGAACATCTCGGTGACCGTCTGCCCCACCCGGACGTGGAAGAGCCGCTGGTAGTTCGGCAGCCCGTCCAGGAACAGGATCCGGTCGGTCAGCACCTCCGCGTGCTTCATCTCGTCGAACGACTCGTGACGCGTGTACTTGGCGAGCTTCGTCCAGCCGAAGTTCTCCTGCATCTTCGCGTGCAGGAAGTACTGGTTGATCGCGGTCAGCTCGGCGGTCAGCTGCTCGTTCAGGAACTCGATGACCTCGGGGTCGCCCTGCATCGCAGAGGCTCCTTCCACACGGGTGAGGGGCAGATTCGCGCGCATCCTCGCATCGCGCGCGGGGAGCGTCCAGTAAGTACACGCTTAGTAGGAGTTGTCCGAATCGGGGCGCCGCTGGTCATGACCACCCCTCGCCGTCTGTCACCATGGAGTCATGGGTCAGCCGGAACGCCCGGAGCAACGGGAAGCAGTGCAGTCGGAGCTTCCCCCGGGGCAGCGGCTCCAGCGCGGCTGGCCGGTCACCCACTACGGCCCGGTCCCCAGGTTCAAGCCCGAGCGGTGGGAGTTCCGCGTGTTCGGGGCGACCGCCGACGGCGACAAGCGCTGCTGGAACCACGAGGAGTTCACGGCCCTGCCCTTCGCCACCGTCGTCGCGGATCTTCACTGTGTCACGAAGTTCTCGATGCTGGGGGCCGAATGGGGCGGAGTCCTCGCGCGTACGGTCGCCGAGCTCGCGCCGCCCGCCCCGGAGGTCACGCATGTGATGGTCTGGGCCGAATACGGCTTCAGCTCCAACCTGCGCCTGGACGACTTCCTCTCCGACCGCACGGTCTTCGCCACCCACAAGGGCGGTGATCTCCTCACCGCCGAACACGGCTTCCCGGTACGGCTCGTCGTCCCGCATCTGTACGCCTGGAAGGGCCCGAAGTGGGTCCGCGGCATCGAGTACATGACGGCGGACCGCCGGGGCTTCTGGGAGGAGCGGGGCTACCACAACATCGGTGACCCCTGGCGAGAGCAGCGCTACTCGTACCAGGAAGAGCCCGGGGAAGGCCCCGAGCTCTGAGTCCTGGCGCCTTTCCGGGGCGTCAGTGGTGGTACTGGTGCACCACCGCGTGGCCCTTGCCGCGGCCGATCATCCACTTGTTGACCGGTGTGGTGACCACGAAGGCGAGCGCGAGCGAGACCGCGAGCGAGCCCCAGAACAGCGCCTGCGCGAGCGTCGCGTCCATGGCGGCCGGCCAGAGCGCGATCACCCCGTTGTCGATCAGCTCCATGACGGCGATGGAGAGGGTGTCCGCGGCGAGCGCGACCTTGAAGGCGGTACGGAAGCCGACCCCGGCCCGCAGGATGCCGCGCAGGGTGAGCGAGTAGCCGAAGAAGAAGGCCAGGACGATGGCCAGCACCATCGTCGGCATGTTGCCCCAGCCGAACGCGGTGCCCACGACCATCCCGAGGATCTCGCCGATGGCGCACCCGGTGAGGCAGTGCAGGGTGGCCTGGGCGGCCATGGACCAGCTGACCTTGCCGCCGCCTTGACCGTGGGGGGCGTGCGCGTCGCCGTGTCCCCGGTGCTGCTGGTGACCCTCGTGACCCTCGTGACCCTCGTGACCCTCGTGACCCTCGTGACCCTCGTGACCCTCGTGGTGCTCGTGGTGCTCGTGCTCGGTGTGCGTGTGCGCCTCGTGCTGCATGGCTGTGCCCCCAACGCCGGATGACCGTTCCTGTCGATGACAGGAACGGTATACCCCCAGGGGGTATTCCCTCAAGGGAGGATCAGGGCCGCAGGGACTTCAGCAGCGCGATGTCCGCCGCCTGCCCCTCCTTCCCGCCGGGCGTCTCGATGATCAGCGGTACGCCGTCGGTCGCCGGGTGCGCGAGCAGCTCGCGGAACGGCTCCGCGCCTATGTGGCCGGCGCCGATGTTCATGTGCCGGTCCAGGTGCGAGCCCACTCCCTCCTTGGAGTCGTTGGCGTGGATCAGCTTCAGCCGCCCTGCGCCGACGGTCTCCACCAGCAGGTCCAGGGTCTGCGCCGCCCCGCCGGGCCCGGCCAGGTCGTGCCCGGCCGCGTGTATGTGGCAGGTGTCCAGGCAGACGCCGAGCTTGGGGTGGGCGTCCAGCGCCTCGAAGTACGGGCCGAAGTCCCAGGTCCGCGAACACAGCGAGAACCCCTGCCCGGCCGTCGACTCCAGGAGCAGGAACGGGTCGTCGTCGTGCGTCAGCTCGTCCAGCAGTGGCAGCAACCGCTCCCGTACCTGCGCCAGTGCTTCCGCGCGCGGCCTGCCGCCGGTCGCGGAGCCGGTGTGCACGACCACGCCGAGCGCGCCGATGTCCCGGCCCCGGCGCAGCGAGTGCCGCAGCGACTCCACCGACTTCTCGGCGGTCGCCTCGGTGTGCGAGCCGAAGTTGATCAGATACGGGGCGTGCACGTACGCGGAGATGCCCTCGGCCGCGCACTCGGCGCGGAACCTCTCGTCCTGGGCCGGGTTGCCGGTGGGGGTCGCCCAGCCGCGCGGGTTGGCGACGAAGACCTGGACGGTCTCGGCGCCGAGCTCGCGCGCGTAGGAGAGGCCGGTCGTGGCGAGGCCGCCGGCCACGGGGATGTGGCCGCCGATGGGGTTGCGCATGGGGTGGATCAGAGTCCCTTGGTCTTGATGGTGATGGTGGAGCCTTCCGGCGCCTGGTCGCCGGCCTTGACGGACTGGCCGGCGATCTCGTCGCTGAGGAACGGGAAGCCGCGGTCGACGTCGACCTTGAAGCCCGCCTTCTCCAGCTCCTTCCTGGCGTCGTCGGCCTTCTCGCCGGTCACCTTGGGCACGGTGATCATCCGCGGGCCCTTGGAGACGGTGAGCGTGACCGTGTCGCCCTTGGCGAGGCGGGAGCCCTCGGCCGCGGACTGGGCGGCGATGCTGCCCGCCTCCTGCGGCGAGTTGACCTGCTCGGGCGCGATCCGCACCTCAAGGCCCGCGTCCTTCAGTGCCGAGGTGGCGTCCTCCACCGAGTCCCCGACGACCCCGGGGGTCTCGACCGGGGCGCCCTTGCTGACGACGAGGGCGACCGCGGTGTCCGCGCGGCGCGGGGCGCCCGCGGCCGGGGCGGTGCTGACGACCGAGCCCTGGTCGGTGTCCTCGTTGAACTCCTCGGTGACCGCGCCCGGCGTCAGCCCGGCGTCGGCCAGCGCCTTCTTGGCGTCGTCCAGCGGCTTGCCGCTGACGTCCGGGACCTTGACCATCTCCGGGCCGCGCGAGACCACGACGGTCACCGAGGCGTTGCCGCGCACGCGCGCGCCCGTCTCCGGGTCCGTCTCGATCACCGTGCCGCGCTTGACGGTGTCGCTGTAGCGGCGGTCGACCTTCTTCACCGCGAGGCCCGCGTCCGTGAGCCGCTTCTTGGCGGCGCTCTCGCTCTGCCCGATGACGGCGGGGACGTGCGTGAACTGGCCGGAGTTGATGTACCAGACCCCGGCGCCGATCCCCAGGGCCAGCAGGACGGCGGCGACGACCGCGATCAGGCCGCGCCGCCCGTTCAGGACGAAGCGGGGCCGCCCGCCACGCGCGCGTGCCGGGGCGGGCCCGGACGGCGGCACGGTCAGCCGGCTGGTGCGGTTGACCGCGTCCCGCTCGGCCGGGAGCGGGGCGGCACCCGCCGTTGGCGCGCTGCCCCGGGCCGGGGTCGCCACCGCGCGCGGTATGACGCTCGTACGGTCCTCGGAGCCGGAGGCCCCCGCCGCGGGCGCGGCCTGCGGGGGCACCGCGTCCAGCTGCTCGTCGCCGAGCGCCGCGCGGGCCTCGCGGGTCTGCGCGAGCAGGCCCACCGCGTCGTACGGCCGCGCGTCCGGTTCGCGGGCGGTGGCCGAGGCCACCAGGTCGTCCAGCTCGACGGCGAGGCCGGGCACGGCGGCGGACGGCGCGGGCACACCCTCGTGGAGGTGGGCGTAGAGGATCTGGGCCGCGTTCTCCCCGGAGTGCGGCTTGGCGCCGGTCAGCATCTCGTAGAGCACGACACCGCACGCGTAGACGTCCGCGCGGGTGTCGGCGGTGCCCTGCTCGATCTGCTCGGGGGCGAGGTAGGAGACGGTGCCGAGGACGCTGCCGGTGGTGCTGGTGACCGCGTCCACCGCCCGGACCAGGCCGAAGTCGGCGACCTTGACCCGGCCGTCGTCCCCTATCAGCACGTTCTCCGGCTTCATGTCCCGGTGGACGAAACCGGCGCGGTGCGCGGCGCCGAGGGCGGCGAGCACCGGCTCCAGGATGTCCAGGGCGGCCCGGGGCTGCAGGGCGCCGCGCTCGCGCAGCACGTCGCGCAGGGTGCAGCCCGCCACGTACTCCATCGCCAGGTAGACGTATCCGCCGTCGGTGCCCTGGTCGAACATGCCGACCACATTGGGGTGGGCGAGCCGGGCGACGGACTTGGCCTCGCGGATGAACCGCTCCACGAACGAGGCGTCGGCGGCGAGCGCCGGATGCATCACCTTGAGGGCGAGCACCCGGTCGAGCCGGGTGTCGACGGCCCGGTAGACCGTGGCCATACCGCCGACGGCGATGCGCGCCTCGACGCGGTAGCGGCCGTCGAGCACCTGCCCGACGAGGGGGTCCTGAAGGGTCGTATCCACGCAGCAGAGTCTACGAGCGGTCACGGACACCCTTCCCGCCCCGGGTGATCCCGGGGCGGGACTGAAGCGGAGCTGTGACGGACGCAGTGGCGTGGGCCCGGCTCTGGGGGTCTTTCGGCCGCGGGCCGGTGGGGGCTTGTCACGCAGTTCCCCGCGCCCCTGACCCCCTGGGGGCGCGGGGAACTGCGCCAGCAACCACATGCGGTCCGCAGCCGACCCACCTGCGTCTAGAACGCCGGGCGTTCCGGGTCCAGCGCGGCGCGGCCCTCCACGGGGGAGGACGCCTGTGCGAAGTGGCGGCGGGGGATGCGGCCCGCCCGGTACGCCAGGCGGCCCGCCTCCACCGCGTACCGCATCGCCTCCGCCATCAAGGCCGGCTCCTGCGCGCGCGTGACGGCCGAGGCGAGCATCACCGCCGAGCACCCCAGCTCCATCGCGAGCGCCGCGTCGGAGGCGGTGCCCGCGCCCGCGTCGAGGATGACCGGGACGGTGGCGCGGTCCACGATCAGCTCGAAGTTGTGCGGGTTGCGGATGCCGAGCCCGGAGCCGATGGGGGAGCCGAGCGGCATGATCGCCGCGCACCCCACGTCCTCCAGCTTCCGGGCGAGCACCGGGTCGTCGTTGGTGTACGGCAGCACCGTGAAACCATCGTCGACCAGCACTTCCGCCGCGTCCAGGAGCTCGACCGGATCGGGCAGCAGGGTGCGCTCGTCGGCGACCACCTCCAGCTTGACCCAGTCCGTGCCGAGCGCCTCGCGCGCGAGGCGGGCGGTCAGCACGGCCTCCCCGGCGGTGAAGCAGCCCGCCGTGTTCGGCAGCACGCTGATGTTCAGCTTCTCCAGGACGGACAGGACCGAGCCCTGCACCGTCGGGTCGAGGCGGCGCATCGCGACGGTCGTCAGCTCGGTGCCGGAGGCGGCGAGCGAGCGCTCCAGGACGTCTAGGCTCGGCGCCCCGCCAGTGCCCATGATCAGCCGCGAGGTGAAGGTCGTACCGCCGAGGGTGAACAGGTCGTCGGCCATGGCTCAGCCTCCCTGGACGGCGGTCAGGACCTCGACGCGGTCGCCGTCGCCGAGCGTGGTCGCGGCCCACTGGCCGCGCGGCACCACCGTCTCGTTGACGGCGGCGGCGACCCCGGCGGGCGCGGGCGTCAGGGCGGCGACGAGGGCGTCGAGGGTGGTGCCGGCGGCGAGGTCGCGTGCCTCGCCGTTGACGGAGACGGTCGTCAGGGAGACGGTCATGCGGTCAGCTCCTGCGGTACGGACTCCACCGGGGCGGAGGTGAAGCGGCGGGGGGTGAAGGGGCGCGCCTCGTCGGGCAGTTCGCCGGTGGCCAGCGCGTGCGCCAGCGCGTCGCCGGTGACGGGGGTGAGCAGCACCCCGTTGCGGTAGTGGCCGGTGGCCAGGTGCAGGCCGGGCAGGGCGGTCGGGCCGAGCAGCGGCGCGTTGTCGGGGGAGCCGGGGCGCAGCCCGGCGCGGGTCTCGGTCAGCGGCAGTTCGGTGATGCCGGGAACCAGCTCGTGCGCGTCGCGCAGCAGCTCGTAGACGCCGCCCGCGGTGACCGTGGTGTCCCAGCCCAGCTCCTCGCTGGTGGCGCCGACGACGAGCTCGCCGTCGGCGCGCGGCACCAGGTAGACGTGGCTGCCGCGGACCACCGCGCGGACCGTGCGGGACAGGAACGGCGCGAACGCGGGCGGCACGGTCAGCCGCAGTACCTGGCCCTTGACCGGGCGCACCGGCGGCCGCAGCTCCTCCGGGACCCCGGCGAGCCGGCCGCTGAGGCTGCCGCCCGCGAGGACGACCTGGTCGGCGGCGAGCTCGGTGCCGTCGGCCAGGACGGCCCCCGCGGCCCGCTCGCGTACCACCGAGAGCCTCTCGGCCCAGCTGTGGTGGAAGACCACCCCGGCCCGCTCGCACGCCGTGAGCAGGGCCCTGGTGAGGCGGCGCGGGTCGATCTGGTGGTCGCCGTCGACCCGCAGTCCGCCGCGCACCCCGGGCGCCAGCATCGGTTCGAGGCGGCGGCACTCGCGCCCGGTGAGCCACTGGGAGTCGAGCCCCGAGCGCTGCTGGAGCGCGTGCAGATCGCGCAGATGGGCGCGGTCGTCGGCGTCCAGGGCCACCGCGAGGGTGCCGCAGGCGCGGTAGCCGGTGCCGAGGCCGCTCGCCTGCTCCAGCTCGGCCACGAAGTCCGGGTAGCGCCGGGCGGAGGCCAGGTTGAGGCCGAGCAGGGTCTCCTCGCCGTAGTGGAGCTCGGTGACGGCGGCGAGCATGCCCGCCGCGACCTGGGCGGCGCCGCCGCCGGGCGCGGGGTCGGCGAGCGCGGTGCGCATCCCGCGCTGCGCGGCCCGCCAGGCGGTGACGAGGCCGATGATGCCGCCCCCCACCACCAGTACGTCCGACCCGTGGGGAATTGCCCCGTCTCGGGATGAATGCATGGGCGTCCAGCCCCTCCCTTCGCCGGCATGACCCGGATCAGGTTCGTACGGTCGGAGGCCGCTGCAGCCTCCCTCTCAGCCCGGTGCGTCCGGGCTCCCGCGAGTGCTTGTACGTGCGTCAGGCTAACGCCTGACCGGTTTCCTGACGAACTGTCAGATGCTTATGGTGATCGGGTGAGCGAAAAGCAGACGCATTCGGAACAGCGCCACGTGGTGGTCGTCGGCGCGGGCATGGCCGGGGTCCAGACCGCCGTGGCCCTGCGCGAACAGGGCTTTCCCGGCCGGATCACCCTCATCGGCGCCGAGCCCCACCAGCCGTACGACCGACCCCCGCTCTCCAAGGCGGTGCTGCTCGGCAAGGCCGAGGGTTCAGCCTTCGAGGTGGACTTCGAGGGCCTCGGAGTCGACCTGCGCCTGGGCGAGACGGTCACGGACGTACGCGCGCGTGATCACGAGATCGACACCGCGTCCGGGACCGTCCCGTACGACGCGCTGGTGATCGCCTCCGGCGCGGAGCCGATCACGCTGCCCGGCATCGAGGATCTTCCCGACGTTCATCTGCTGCGCACCCTCGACGACGCCGGGCGGCTGCGCGCGGTCCTGAGCGCCCAGCGCCGCGTCGTGGTCGTCGGGGCGGGCTGGATCGGGGCCGAGTTCGCCACGGCCGCGCGCGAGGCGGGCTGCGCGGTCACCGTCGTGGAGGCCGCCGACCGTCCGCTGGCGGGCGCGCTGCCCGCCGAGGTCACCGAGCCGATGGCCGGCTGGTACGCGGAGAGCGGCGCCGAACTGCTCACCCACGCGCGCGTGGCGGCCGTCGAGCCGGGAGCCGTCGTCCTGGCGGACGGCCGCCGGCTCCCGGCCGACGCGGTGGTCGTCGGCATCGGCGCCCGGCCCACCACCGACTGGCTGGCGGGCACCGGCATCGAGCGGGGCGCGGAGGGCGCGGTCACGGCCGACGACCGGCTGCGCACCTCGCTGCCCGACGTCTACGCGGTCGGCGACTGCGCCTCCTTCCCTTCGGGAAGGTACGGAGAGCGGCTGCTCATCCACCACTGGGACAACGCGCTGCAGGGGCCGCGCACGGTGGCGGCGGACATCGTCGGCGAGACGGTCCGGCCGTACGACCCGGTGCCGTACTTCTGGTCCGAGCAGTTCGGCAGGTTCGTGCAGTACGTCGGCCACCACGGCGGCGCCGACCGGCTGCTGTGGCGGGGCGGCCCGGAAGGCGCCGCGTGGTCGGTCTGCTGGCTGCGCGAGGGGAGGCTCGTCGCCCTCCTGGCCGTCGGCCGACCGCGCGATCTGGCGCAGGGCCGCAAGCTCATCGAGGCAGGTGCGACGCTGGATCCGGTCCGCGCGGCCGACCCGTCCGTCCCTCTCAAGGCCGCAGTCGGCTGACCTCCGGCTACCCAGTGTCAGTCCGGGATGGCACGCTTGTCCCGTGACCGAGATTGACGCAAGAACCGATGCACTCGTTCCCGCCTGGCTCCACCTTCCCGACATCGCGGAGATGCTCGATGTCGAGGTGACGCGTGTGCGGCAGCTGGTCAAGGAGGGCCAGCTCATCGCCGTACGCCGCGGTGAGAGGCGGACGCTGCAGGTGCCCGCCGCCTTCATCGACGGCGACAAGGTCGTGAAGGGCCTCGCCGGCACCCTCACGCTCCTGCGGGACGACGGCTACTCCGACGAAGAGATGATCGAGTGGCTCTTCACCTCCGACCCGAGCCTGCCCGGCACCCCCGCGCAGGCCCTGAGCGAGAATCGCGGCACGGAGGTGAAGCGTCGCGCCCAGGCGCTCGCCGTCTGACCTGATCGCACAGGTGGGGCGGGGGGCGGGGGGGCGGGGCGCCCCCCCCCCCCCCCCCACCCCGGGCGGGAGAGGCCCCCCCCCCCGGCCGCGCGCCCCCCCCCCCCCCAACCC
>NZ_JBHWUR010000039.1:0-36068 GCF_042737755.1 Streptomyces sp. NPDC059994 | reverse complement strand
GCAGGGTGGTGACGCGTCGCGCCCTGGCGCTCGCGGTCTCACCTTACCGCACCGGGGGGGGGCGCACCGGGGGACCGGTCCGCGCCCGCACCGCACACAACGGGGGACTTCATGCCCACGGCCCGTGAGCAGCTCGCCGACGCCCGGCTCTACCTCTGTACGGACGCGCGCAGGCGCCAGGGCGACCTGCCCGCGTTCCTGGACGCCGTGCTGTCCTCGGGCGTGGACATCGTCCAGCTGCGGGACAAGGGCATGGAGGCCGCCGAGGAGCTGGAGCACCTGGCCGTCTTCGCCGACGCCTGCCGCCGGCACGGCAAGCTCCTCGCGGTCAACGACCGGGCCGACGTGGCCCACGCCGCGGGCGCCGATGTGCTGCACCTGGGCCAGGGCGACCTGCCGGTCCCGGCGGCCCGCGCGATCCTCGGCGACGAGGTTCTGACCGGCCGCTCCACGCACGCCGACGCGGAGGCCTTCGCGGCCGCCTTCGAGCCGGGCGTGGACTACTTCTGCACGGGCCCCTGCTGGCCCACCCCGACCAAGCCGGGCCGCCACGCCCCGGGCCTCGACCTGGTGCGATACACGGCCTCGCTCGCCACCGAGCGCCCCTGGTTCGCCATCGGCGGCATCGACGCGGCCAACCTCGACGAGGTCCTGGACGCGGGCGCCGAGCGGATCGTGGTGGTCCGTGCGATCACCGAGGCGGACGACCCCGCGGAGGCGACGGCGAACCTGGCGAAGCGGGTGCGTGAACGCACGGTGGCCCGCTAGAGGCCTTCTGTCCGAGGGATGGACAAGAGTCCGGCAATGCGGACAATTTACCCCTCCCTTGTTGGGGGACCGCCAAGGCCTGGCTAACCTGCGAGTATGGCCCTTGGCACTGCTTCCACCAGGACACATCGCGCGCGTACCGTGCGCGAGATGCTGGCGTCCGGTGAGACGACCTACTCGTTCGAGTTCTGGGCGCCCAAGACCGAGAAGGGCGAGCGGAACCTCTGGAACGCGCTGCGCCGGGTGGAGGCGGTGGCTCCGAGCTTCGTCTCCGTCACCTACGGCGCGGGCGGCTCCACCCGCTCGGGCACGGTCAAGGCCACCGAGCAGATCGCGGCCGACTCCACCCTGACCCCGGTGGCCCACCTCACGGCGGTCGGCCACTCGGTGGCGGAGCTGCGCAACATGGTCGGGCAGTACGCGGACGCCGACATCCGCAACATCCTCGCGGTGCGCGGCGACCCGCCGGGCGACCCGATGGGCGACTGGGTCAGGCACCCCGAGGGCGTCACCTACGCGGCCGACCTGGTCCGGCTCATCAAGGAGTCCGGCGACTTCTGCGTCGGCGTCGCCGCCTTCCCGGAGATGCACCCGCGCTCCACCGAATGGGACGCCGACGTACAGCACTTCGTCGACAAGTGCCGGGCCGGCGCGGATTACGCGATCACCCAGATGTTCTTCCGGCCGGAGAGCTATCTGCGGCTGCGCGACAAGGTCGCCGAGGCCGGTTGCGAGACCCCGATCATCCCCGAGGTCATGCCGGTCACCAGCGTGAAGCAGCTGGAACGGCTGCCCCAGCTCAGCAACGCCGAGTTCCCGCCCGAGCTGAAAGAGCGGATCCTCGCGGTCAAGGACGATCCGGCCGCTGTACGCTCCATTGGCATCGAGTTCGCCACGGAGTTCTGCGCGCGGCTGCTCGCCGATGGCGTACCGGGGTTGCACTTCATTACCCTCAACAACTCCACGGCGACACTTGAGATCTACGAGAATCTGGGGCTGCACCAGCAGCCCTGATCAGTCGCATCCGGCGTACCGGCCGACCGTCCCGCCAAGGGGGCGGCGGCCGTTGGGAGAGGGGCGTACATGGGCTGGGCGGTCCTCTACATCGCGTTCGGCGTCGTCGCGCTCTGGCTGCTCGGCGAGGTGCTCCTGCAGTACAAGGCGCGGCTGCGCTGGCGGCTGCTGGCCTTCACGGGCTTCATGGGCGTGGTCCTGGGCGTCCTCCTGCCGTCGGTGTTCGTGATCATCCTGGGCGCGCTGGCCTTCGCGGTCGGCCAGACCTACGTCACGCTCTCCTTCCGCCGGGGCTTCTCGACGGGCTGGGCGGTCGGCGGCAGGCCGGGCGCCAGCCGCCGTCGCCGCTCGGGCGGCGCGGCTCCGCTCCAGGACCCGGTGCTCCAGGTCTCCGGCTTCCAGTACGAGGCCGACGCCCCGCAGGGCGCCCCGGCGGACGACGCCGCCGACGCCGCGAGCGCCGGGCGGGAGTCCGTCTACGAGCCGCAGCCGCTGCCCGACGACACCGGCCAGTACGGCGTCTACAGCGAGACCGCCTACGCCGGAGCCCAGCAGCAGTACGGCGGATACGACGCCGGACAGCAGCAGTACTCCGACCCGTACGCGGGCCAGTACGGCTACGGCACGGACGCCGGGCAGCAGCAGTACGCCGCGTACTCCGACCCGTACATCGGCAGCGGCACCACCCAGGGCTACGGCACCCACGACAGCTATGCCGCCCCCCAGCAGGCCTACGCCGACCCCTACGCCCAGCAGTACGGCACGGACACCCCGCCCGGCGGGGTCTGGGTGCCGCAGCAGCGCGACAGCGAGCCCCAGCCGTACGGCGAGGAGCAGCCCGCGCCGTACCCGCAGAGCGGCGAGTACGGCAACGGGACGGGCGGCGGCAACGGAACCGGCTACCTCAACGAGCAGCAGCCGTACCGCTATTGAGTGGTCGTCGGCCCGCCCGGTCGTCGGCCCGCCACCACCGGATCACTGCGAGCCGCGGAAGTCGTCTCCCTCCACGATCAGACCGCTTACCAGGGCCCCGGACATCCCGGCGTGCGCGAGCCCGCCGCCGGGGTGGGCCCAGCCGCCCGCCAGATACAGGCCCGGCAGGCGCGTCCGGTTGCCCGGGTGCAGCCGACGGGCACCGGCCCCGGCCAGCGAGGGCGCCGGGACCGAGCCGCCCTCCGCGCCGGTCTCGGCCTCCGTGTCCGCGGGCGTGCGCACCACGCGCCACAGGATCCGCTCCCGCAGCCCCGGCACCGCCGCCTCGGCCACCTCCACCAGCGTGTCCGCGTACCGCTCGCGCGTCTGCTCGTCGGTCCAGTCGAACGGGCCGTGCGGGGGCGCCGTCGCGGTCAGCGTGACGGCCTCGTGGGCGTCGTCCGGCCGGGCCGCCGGGTCGTCGGGGCGCAGCACCGTGACCGTCGGCCGTATCGCCGGGTGGCGGGTGGTGAAGACCGCCTCCGCCTCCGCCGCCGGGTCGGGGGAGTGGACCACCGTGCGGTGCACCGCGTCGGCCGGGCGCTCGCCGCGCAGGGCGAGCAGCACCGTGAACCGCCCGGGGGCCTGGGCCGCGCCCGGCCGCACATCGCCGTCCTGCCACGGCTCGCGCCCGCGCAGCGGGCCCGACCCGGGGCGGGGCTGGGCGGCGAGGACCACATGGCCGGCCTCCGCCACCTCGCCTCCGGCGAGCTCCACGCCCGCCGCGCGGCCGTCCTTCTCCACGATCCCGGTGACCTCGGCGTCGAAGACGAAGGCGACCCGTCGCGCCAGGCACCGCTCGTACACCGCGCGCGCCAGCTCCCGCATGCCCCCGCGCACGTACCAACTCCCGAAGCTCTGTTCCAGGTACGGCAGCAGGCTGGCGCTCGCGGGGGCCGTGCGCGGGTCGAGGCCCTCCGCCAGTGCGTAGCTCGTCAGGAGCGCGGCGAGCCGGGGGTCGCCCAGCTCCCAGGCGCCGACCTCCGCAAGCGTGGACGCCTGCCGGGGGGAGCGCAGCAGACGGCGCTGCTTGGGCGCCGGATACGGATCGCGGGCAAGCACCTGCCAGTCGGGCCAGAGCGGCTCCTCCAGGAGCGGGCGCCGCGAGCGGTCCCAGGCATCCCGCGCGCGGCCCAGGAAGTCGCCCCACTTCTCGCCCGCGCCCGCGCCGAGCGCCCCGTCGAGCGCCGAGACGACGCCCGCGCGCGAGGCGTTGGGCAGCGAGACGTCCGTGCCGTCGGCGAAGAGGTGGCGGCCGGCGGGGTCGGTCGGCGTTAGCTGGACCCGGTCCTCCAGGGGCTCCTTGCCGGTCTTGAGGAACAGATCCCGGTAGACCGCGGGCAGGCGCAGCAGGGCGGGGCCGGTGTCGAACGCGAACCCGTCCCGCTCGAACCGCCCCAGCGCCCCGCCGTACGTCGACGCGCGCTCGTACACCGTCACCCGGTGGCCTGCCACGGCCAGCCGGGCGGCAGCCGCCATGGCGCCCATCCCGGCGCCGATCACCGCAATCCGTGCCATGCGAGCGACTTTATCGGCCGCCACTGACAACGCGGCCGTCCGGGCAGCGGGGGCTCACTCCGGCGGGCCCGGCTCCCGGGCCGCGACCAGCCGCTTCTCCTCGCGGCGCTGGGCGCGGCGGCGCCGGAAGCGGCGGATCCGACTCCAGAGGAAGACGAGTATCACCACGCCGAGCACCAGCAGTGTGCCCGCGATCACGGCCGCGGCGACCGGGTGGAAGATCGCGAAACTTATGATCGCGGCGACGCCCAGGTCCTCGGCCGTACTGAGCGCGATGTTGCTGAACGGCTCGGGCGAGGTGTTCACCGCCATCCGCGTCCCGGCCTTCACCAGATGGCTCGTCAGCGCCGTCGAGCCGCCGATCGCGGCCGCCGCCAGATCCGGCAGCGACCCGCTCTGCCCGGCCAGCAGCGCGCCCACCACGGCGCCCGCGACCGGCCGGATCACCGTGTGCACGGTGTCCCAGACCGAGTCGACGTACGGGATCTTGTCGGCCACGGCCTCGCAGAGGAAGAGCACCCCCGCGACGATCAGGACGTCGGGGCGCTGGAGCGCGTCGGGCACCTCGTCGCTGACCCCGGTCGCGCCGAAGACGCCGAGCAGCAGGACCACGGCGTACGCGTTGACCCCGCTGGCCCAGCCGCTGGTGAACACCAGGGGGAGTACGGACACGGACGTGATCGTAACCAGTTCCGACTTCCTGGAACTGGGGTTGAGCACGGACGCCTGAGTATCCGTACTTAGCACCTGAGATGAGTAATTGCGCGGATGGGGTCCCACCTGCGTGGACGGAAGAGTGGAGGGCACGGAGGGGGCAGGCGCGTCCGTACCGCCGACACGGGGCGGCGGAACGGCGCGGCTCCCCTGACGAACGGGGTACGGGGGTACGGGGGTACTGGAGTGCCCAGGGGGACGTACGGGGGACGTGTTCCGAGGATATGCGCAGGTGCGGCGGGGCCCATGGGGGATCGGGCCTCGCCGCACCGGTGTGTCCACGCGCGCGTGGACGGTGTCAGCGTCCGCTGACCCGCCCGTGCAGCAGCCGTGAGAGGGCCGCGTGCACCTCGTCGAGGGAGCGCTCGCTCTGGAAGGCCTGCCAGTCGAGCGCGGCCACCAGGACCATCCCGACCAGCGCCGCCGCCGTGAGCGGGATGTCGATCTCCTCGCTCAGCTCGCCCTCCGCGACGGCCTCGCGCAGCACCGTCTCGACGACGGCGACCGCCTCCCGGCGCACCACCATCAGAGTGGACTGCCAGGCCCGGTTGGTCCGCCACAGCTCCGCCACGTACAGCTGGGTGAAGGCCGGATAGCGGTGGATGAACTCCAGGCCCGCCCGGATCATCGCGTCCAGGGCCTCGACCCTGCTGCCACCGCGCGCGTGGGTGGCGTCGGCGGCCTCCTGGAGCGAGGCGGTGAGCAGCCCCACGCCGTGCCGCAGCAACTCCTCGAACAGCTCGGTCTTGCTCTTGAAGTTGTAGTAGACGGTGCCCTTGGCGACGCCGGCCCGCTCCGCGATCTCGTCGACGGTGGTCGCCGAGAAACCTTGCTCGGCGATGAGGGTCACCGCCGCCTCATAGAGCTTCTGCCGGGTCGCCTGCCGTCTGGTGCTGCTGTCCATGCTGTCGATTCTCACAGGTCCGGCGCTCCTGGGGTCTGTCCGGCGGATCTGGTCGGCCCCGGCTCGGGGCGCGCTTGGTGCTGGTGAGCGGGTGTCCGGTGCGTCCAGCTGCAAGGCGGAGGGTTGAGGCGACGCGTCGGGGTCTCCCCTGCTCGAACGAGGCCGAGAGCTTGGGGAAGCCGGTGATTGACGACAACGCGGCTGGGGGCCCTCCCCGGCCCTTGAGGCTTTGGGGGAGGGCGTGCCAGACCCCCGCGTGCCGACCAGATCCACCGGACAGACCCTAGAGGCTCAGCTCGGGGTGGAGCCGGTCCAGCGTCCAGACCTGCTTCTGCCTGGCCGACAGGGCGGTCAGCGCCAGCGCGCCCACCGTGAAGGCCACCAGCACCGCGCACCCCTGCCACACCGGCCCGAGCCCGCCGCCCGTGATCAGCCGCCGCAGCCCGTCGACGACGTAACTCATCGGCAGGTACGGATGGATCGCGTTGAAGAACGCCGGGCTCGTCTGCACCGGATAGGTGCCGCCCGCCGAGGTCAGCTGGAGCATCAGGAACGCCAGCACCAGGATCCGCCCCGCCGCCCCGAAGCGGGCGTTGAGCCACTGCACGATCGCCGCGAAGCAGCACGTGACGAGCGCGAGGAAGCCGATGGTCCCGGCGGAGCGCTCCATCTCCAGGCCGAGCGCGAAGTGCAGCACCGCCATCAGCGCGCCCACCTGGAGCACTCCGACCGCCGCCACCGGCAGCCAGCCCGCGAGCGCGATCCGCCAGGCCGAGGCGCCCGCCGCGAGCGCCCGCCGGTTGAGCGGCTGGATCAGCATGTACGCGACCATCGCACCCACCCAGAGGGAGAGCGGGATGAAGTACGGGGCGAAGCCGGTGCCGTAGTTGGGCGCCTTGTGCAGCGCCTGCGAGGCGAGCTTGACCGGGTCGGCCATCACGTCGGTGCGCTTGTCGCGCTCCTGCTTGTCGTAGTCGGGGATCTTGCCGACGCCGTCGTGCAGACCGCCCGCCAGCTCGGCGGAGCCGCCGGAGAGCTTGAGCAGACCGCCGTCGAGCGTGCCCGCGCCCTTCTTGAGCTTGCCGACGCCCGTGTCGAGGTCGCCCGCGCCCGTCTTGGCCGAGGTCAGACCGGTGTGCAGGGTGCCCGCGCCCTTGGCGACCTCCTTGGCGCCCTTGTTCAGGGCGTTGACGTCACCGACGGCCTTGTCGAGGTCCTTGGCGAGCGTCGGAGCGTTCTTGGCGAGCCGGCGCGCCTGCTTCTGGAGCTCGGCAAGGTTCTTGTCGAGCGTCTTGAAGTCGCTGTTCTGGTCCTGGACCACCGTGTTGAGGTCCTCGGCGAGGGTGGCCGCGGTGGCCGCCGCCTTCTTGGCGCGCTTCAGCTCCGGGCAGGCCGGGCCGGGCGTCGCGGAGGACTGGCACAGCGAGGCGTAGACCGTGTTCAGGTCGTTGGACGCCTTGCGGGCGCCGGTCGCGGCGGCGGGCGCCGCCTTGATCACGTCGGCCAGGTGGTCGCGCACCGGCCCCACCGAGTCGTCGACCAGCTTGGCCGTGTCCCCGATGGCCTTGGCGTTCTCCTTGAGGAACGGACGCGCCTCGTCCGCCGCCGTGTTGACCTTGTTGGCCAGGGTCTGGGTGCCCGCGGCGACCTGGCGGGCGCCGTCCTCCAGGTCGGCGGAGCCGGTGTTGAGCTTCTTGATGCCGCCCGCCAGCTTGCCGCTGCCCGTCTTGGCGTCGCTCAGCCCGTCGGCGAGGTCCTTGGAGCCCTTCTTCGCCTTGCCGAGCCCGCCCTTGAGGTCGGCGGCGCCCTTGGCCGCCTTCTCGGTGGCGTCGTGGATGTCGGAGAACGAGATGAAGATCTTGTCCAGGAAGGAGCGGGAGGCCTTTGCGGAGGCCGCCGAGCGCACCTCGGAGAAGACCGTGCGGGATATGGACCCCACGATGTAGTTGTTGGCGTCGTTGGTGCGCACCTGGAGGGCGCCCGTCTCGGGGGAGTCCCCGGAGCTCGACGCGATCCTCTTACTGAAGTCCGCGGGCATCGTCAGGGACAGGTAGTACGTGCCGTCCTCGACGCCCTTGCGTGCCTCTTCGTCGCTCACCTCGCGCCAGTCGAACGTCTTGCTCTGGCGCAGCCGCTCGGCGATGCCGTCACCGGCGGCGATCTTCTGGCCCCCGGCGGTGGCGCCCTTGTCCTCGTTGACCAGCGCGACCGGCACCCGGTCGAGCCGCCCGTACGGGTCCCAGAACGACCACAGGTAGAGCGCGCCGTACAGCAGCGGCAGCAGCAGGAGCGCGACCAGCGCGGCGCGCGGCAGCTTCCCCCTGCCGAACCGCTTCAGCTCAAGCGCGGCCAGTCGTGGCGAACGCATCCCCCGCCCCCTCCTCGTGCTCAGCGTGCTTGCTTTCCGTACTCCGTACGGTGATATCGGCGTCCCCGGGCGCCTGGCTGCAGACCGCGACCACCGTGGTACCGGCGTCCGCGATCGACCGCAGCAGCGCCCAGGCCTCGGCGCGTTCGGCGTCGGAGAGCTTCAGGTCGGTGTCGTCGACGCCGAGCAGCCGGGGCCGGCCCATCAGGCCCAGCGCCACGGAAAGGCGCAGCGCCTCAAGCCGCTCCAGATCGCGTACGGAGGTGCGCTCGCCCTTCGGCAGCGTGTCGAGGTCGAGGCCCGCTGCCTTCAGCGCGTGGTCGATCGCCGCCCTCGCGGTGGTGCGGCGCTCGGCGGGCGTGCGCAGCAGGGCGCGTACGGACCCGTCGAAGCGGTGCTGGAGCAGCGCCCGTTCGCGCAGGTGCTCGGCGACGGTCAGGGCGGGGTCGAGGTCGCTGACCCCCGGGACCGGGCCGAGCGCGCTGAACCGGCGGACGGCGGCCATCCGGCGCGGCAGCGGCTCGCCGCCGACCTCGGCACGGCCCTCGGTGGGCTTCATCCGACCGGTGAGCGCGAGCAGCAGACAGGTGCGTCCGGAGCCGGAGGGGCCCTCGACGGCGACGAGCGAGCCGGGCGCGGCGTCGAGCCGCACGCCCCGGAAGACCCAGCCCCGTGGTCCCTTGAGCCCGAAGTCCTCGGCGGTGACGCCTGCCCCGTGCGGGCTGTCCACGTTCCCCCCATTCTTTGAACTGACTGGTCAGTACAAAAGATAGCCCGAACCGACGTGCGGGACAAAGGGGCAGGTCAAGGGCGGCAGTGGGGCGGGCGACGGCCGATTGTCAGTGGGGCCCCTCACGATGGACACATACGGCCACAGCGCCGTCACACGACGACAGGAGGTTCGTCATGGCCAGCCATCGCGCGGCAGCCGCCCACCGGCGCCGCCCCACCGGCCCTGCCCCCTCACTGAACGGTGCCGCGAGCGACATCCACCCGGTGCTGCGCCGGGACGGTGCGCCACCCGCCGCCCTCGACCTGCTCGCCCAGGCCCGCAGCGGTCTGGACGAGGCCGCCGTGCTCGACACCCCCAACGAGCGGTACGCGACGGCGCACCTCGCCGCCCTGCGCACCGCGGCCGCCGTGCTCGCCGCCCGGGGCCGCCCCGAGACCGCCCCGCGCCGCCGGCAGCGGATCCGGAGCGCGTGGGAGGTGCTCCCCGAGATAGCACCCGAACTGACCGAGTGGAGCGCGCTGTTCGCCTCCGGCGCCACCCGCCGGGCCCGCGCCGAGGCGGGCATCCAGGGCGCGGCCACCGGCCGCGACGCCGACGACCTGATCCGCGACGCCGCGATGTTCCTGCGTCTGGTCGAGCGCCTCCTCGTCCTCCAGCCCGTACTGCCCCAGCCCAGGACCCGGGAGCCGGACACGGGGTGAGGCGCGGGGCCCGGCCCGGGGACAGGGGGTGCGGTGAGGTGCGGGGATGAGCCGGGGCGGGCCCGCGAGGCAATAGGGTGGACGGGCCTTCACCGTTCTTTGCCCCGCCGTCCCGCGGCGGCGCCGCGCCGAGGAGTCAACTGCCGTGCCGGACCCCATGCGCCCCCGCGCATCTCTCCGTACCGCCGTGGTCTGGGAGGTCCTCAAGGACGCCCTCGACCGCCGGGTCAAGGCGACCGGGCGCGAGGCGCTGGACGTCCTGGACACCGGCGGCGGCTCGGGCAACTTCGCGGTGCCCCTCGCCCGCCTCGGCCACCGGGTCACCGTGGTCGACCCCAGCCCGAACGCGCTGTTCGCCCTGGAGCGCCGGGCGGCCGAGGCCGAGGTGGCCGACCGGGTCCAGGGCGTCCAGGGCGACGTGCTCGGCCTGTTCGACGTGGTCGAGCGCGGCGGCTACGACGCCATCCTCTGCCACGGCGTCCTGGAGTACGTCGAGGACCCGGCCGAGGGCGTGCGCAACGCGGTCGACGCGCTGCGCTCCGAGGGCGCGCTGAGCCTGCTCGCCGCCGGGCTCGGCGGCGCCGTGCTCGCCCGCGCGCTCGCCGGGCACTTCACCGAGGCCCGCCGGGCCCTGGGCGACCCGGCCGGGCGCTGGGGCGACGGCGACCCGGTGCCCCGGCGGTTCACGGCCGAGCAGCTCACCGCGCTGGTCGCCGCGACCGGCGTGGAGGTGGGCGCGGTGCACGGCGTACGGGTCTTCGCGGACCTGGTCCCCGGGGTCCTCGTGGACACCGAGCCGGGCGCCCTGGACGCCCTGCTCAAGCTGGAGGCGGCGGCGGCCGAACTCCCCGCGTTCCACTCCGTGGCGACGCAGCTGCACGTCCTGGGCGAGAAGCGCGCCTGACCCCCGTCCGGCCGTGCGGGCGGCCCCGGCGCGGCCGGTGGGCCCGCCCCCCGTCGCGCGCCAGGCCGTCCCCACGCTGATCAGCGACGCTGTCCCGGACGGCGTAGCGGCATGGAGTACGCCACAGGCCCCCCGATCGGCGGCTTCGCCCCGTATGATCGGGGTACAAGGTCCGGCATGGCGGGTCGCTCGATGGGGAATCCACTCCCCACCGGGCGGGCCGCCGTGGCGGCTCGGATTGGCGAATTGGCGTAGAGGGCGGGTTTCACGGGGGCGATTCCCTGCCTATCCTGAAGGGGCCGCATCCGGTCGCCCCCCGCGACCGACGAGTAGGAGGACTCCGTGCCGCTCTCGGAGCACGAGCAGCGCATGCTCGAGCAGATGGAGCGAGCGCTGTACGCCGAAGATCCCAAGTTCGCGACAGCGCTTGAGGGAAGCGGGCTGCGTACGTATACCCGACGACGGGTCTACCAGGCGGTCGCCGGCTTCCTGGTGGGTATCGCGCTCCTCATGATTGGTATCGGGCAGGGGATCTGGATCAGCGTGGTCGGGTTCCTCATCATGCTCGGCTGTGCCGTGCTCGCGGTCACCGGCTGGCGCAAGGCGCCACGGCGCGGTGAGCAGCCGGCGGGCGCTGGTGCGCGGCCTGCCGCGCGCGCACCGAAGCGGTCGATGATGAACCGCATCGAGCAGCGCTGGCAGCGGCGCCGCGACGAAGGCGGTCGCTAGGCCCGGCGGGCCTGCACGTTTGGACGTGGCCGAGGGGTGACCATCGACGGTGGTCGCCCCTCAGTCGTATCGCTCGGCCTGCGGCCTTGCTCGTCCTCACGCGCCGGACGGGCTGATTGATCGGCCCCGGCCCGGCCCCGGCCCGGCCTCGGCTCCGACGGCGGCCGCCTTGCCGTGCGGGCCGTCGCCTCGGCCTGTGGCCGTTGCTTGTCCTCAAATGCCGGACGGGCTGATTCATCGCCTGCTTGGCCACCGATTGCGGTTGTCCCGCCGTGCGGGTCGTCGCCTCGGCTTGCGGCCGTTGCTTGTCCTCAATTGCCGGACGGGCTGATTCATCGCCTGCTTGGCCACCGATTGCGGTTGTCCCGCCGTGCGGCCGTCGCCTTGGCCTGCGGCCGTCGCTTGTCCTCAAACGCCGGACGGGCTGAATTGATTGGCCCCTGCCCCGGCTCCGCTTGCGGCCGCCTTGCCGTGCGGGCCGTCGCCTCGGCCCGCGGCCGTCGCTCGTCCTCACGCGCCGGACGGGCTGGATATGTGCCCGCCCGGCGTTTGAAGGGGAACCGGCCCGACGCCTGGCCAGACCGGCGGAGCCGGAATTCGATGGGTCCCCTGCGCGTCAAACCCAGGCCCGCCGGGGCCCGCCCTTCGGGCCCCGGCCCGTCAGGGCCTCACGCAGAACCCCGCGTCGGCCTCCGTACCAGTGTCTTCACGCGGTTCGCCGCGCTGGACGCCAGGGCGTCCCACTTCGCCGTCGCCGTCCACACCACCCTTACGGCCGAGCGGGGGGCCAGGTCGGCGCGGAGGCGGGGCCAGGTGGGGAGTGCCGTGCGCAGGCCCGCGCGGATCTCGTGGGCGGCTTCCGTGAGGCCCGTGGGCGGCTGGGGGCTCGGGGCGTACAGCACCTGCTCCACCGCGCTCGCCGCCCGGTGCACCGACTCCGCCGCCGTGCCGTCCAGCCGGCCGAGCCGCACCATGCGGGCCGCCGCCTTGCGCGGGGTCAGCGAGTCGTCGGGGACGATGCCGTGGTCCCAGGCCGTGTCGATGACCTCCCGCCACACGGCCAGCGTGGCGGTGACCGGATCGGCGTCCGGGTGTCCGGCCCGGGCGAGCCGCCGCGACCGTACCCGGACCCGCCACAGCCACGGCAGCAGCGGCAGCGCCAGCGCCGCGAGCACGCCCAGGGACACCGCGGCCACCGTGGCCAGCGGGGTCCCGCCGTCGTCGCCGCCCGTGGGGGCCGCCGGGGCCACCGCGCCGCACTCGTTCTGCTTGCGCAGCTGCGCCGGGCAGGAGGACGACGGGGCCGGGGCCGGCGAGGGCCGCGTCGAGGGGCCCTCGGACGGCTTCACCGGGCTGGTGGGAGAGCCCGACGGGGTGTCCGGCCGGGTGTACTCCGGGGCGGAACCGCGCGAGGGGGTCGGCTCGAACCGGGTCCAGCCCACACCCTCGAAGTACAGCTCGGGCCACGCGTGCGCGTCCCGCAGCCCCACCGACATCGTCCCGTCCGGGCGCGGCTCGCCGGGCGTGAAGCCCACCGCCACCCGGGCCGGTATGCCCAGGGTCCGGGCCATCGCGGCCATCGTGAAGGAGAAGTGGACGCAGAAGCCCTGCTTGTCCTTGAGGAAGCGGGCGATCGCCTCCGTACCGCTGCCGGACTCCACCTGGGTGTCGTACGTGAACCCGCCCCGCACCGCGAACCAGTCCTGGAGCATGACGGCCCGCTGGTAGTCGGTGGTCGCGCCCTTGGTGACGCGGCGGGCCGTCGTGTTCACGATGCGCGGCAGGGTGGACGGGACCTTCGTGTACTCCTGCACGAGCGCCGGGGGAGCGGGCCGGGCGGCGGCCAACTGGTCCGCCGTCGGCCGCACCTGGAGGCTGCTGACCTGGTACTGCGCGCCTTGCGTGGTCTGTCCCCGGTCGCCGACGAGGGTCCGGCCGACCGGCTCGAAGCGCCAGTGCCCGCCGATGTCGACCTTGGTCGCCGGGTAGGGCATCGGCAGCCAGTTCTGGGTGTACCAGCCGGCGGCCGAGACGCTGGTCCTGATCTCGGCGGTGCCGATCGAGGGGCTCAGCCCGTCGGGCTGCGGCAGCACGTCCGGCACGTCCTTGATCTTGCGCTCGGACGACTTCCAGGACGCCCCGTCGAACTGGTCGAGGGCCACGATCCGCAGATACAGGTCCTGGGTGTCCTGTGCGTTGGTGCGGTAGCGCAGGACCTCGCGGTCCTCGGGCTGGTTGAGGCTGTTCTGGAGCGAGACCAGCGGGTTGACCGCCGAGATCGTGCCGCCTCCGCCGCCCTCCCCGCTGCCGCCGCCGGAGCCGCCGAGCAACCCGGTGCCCATGGCGGGCAGCGCGGCCGGGATCACCAGGGCGATGCCGAGGGCGAGCGCCCCGATCCGGCGGCCGGTGCGGACCGGCGCGAGCGGGCCGTCCGACTCGAACGGGGTCTGCGGCCGGTCGGACCGGGCCGCCCCGCCGAACATCCGCCCCCACTGGGAGAGCCGGTCGCGGCCCTCGGCGAGCAGGAGCAGCAGATAGCCGGCGGCCGCCAGGAGGAACCACAGCCAGCTCGCCCCGCCGTTCGAGAGCCCCGCGGCCACCGAGTACAGCGCGAGCAGCGGCAGTCCGGCCGGGGCGGCGCTGCGGAAGGTCACGGCCAGCGCGTCCACCGCGAGCCCGATCACCAGCGTGCCGCCGACGACCATCAGCCGGATGCCGTCGGTGGCGGGCGCCGGGATCGTGTACCGCCCGACGTCGTCGGCGCCCTGTGTGAGCAGCCGGGAGAGCTGTTCGAAGGCTTCAGGGCCCGGCAGCAGCCCGGCAACGGCCTGCTCCCGGGCGAACACCAGGGTCAGCAGGACCAGCGTCACCACGGCCTGCACCAGCACCGTCAGCGGCCGCGCCAGAGGCACCCGGCGGGCGAGCGCGCCCACCCCGGCCTGGAGGGCGAGCAGGAACGCGGCCTGCACGATCCAGGTCGCCCGGTCGACGAGCGGCAGCAGGGAGCACGACGCCATCACCGTGGCGGCGAAGGCGCACAGCGCCAGCCGTCCGCGCCCGCTCATGACCACGCCCCTGACATTCCCGGTATCCCCGATGTTCCCGTCGTCCACGAGGCGCCGCCCGAAGCGGCTCCCGTGCCCGTCCGTTCCTGCCCCGCCTGCCGCCACAGGTCCGCGAGGGGTGCCCCCGGCGGCACGGCGAGCGCCGTCCATCCGGCCTCGCGCAGCAGCCGCAGCGACCGCTCGGCCGGGCCGTGGCCCCCGGGCGGTGGCGAGCCGTGCGTCCACAGGTCGCTGTCCAGGACGAAGGCGACCGCTGCGCCGCTGCGCCGCCGCATCTTCGCCGCGACCGCGGCCTGCTCCTCGTCGAGGTCCCCGAAGAAGCCGACGAGCAGCCCTTCGTTCCCGCCGCGCAGCACGTCGTACGCGCGCGAGAGCCCGCCGCCGTCGGAGTGGTCCACGACCGCGAGGGTGTCCATCATGAGTCCCGCCGAGTCCGAGGAGTCCTGGGTGGATCCGGCGAACCCGCCCGCCCCCTCGCCCGGCACCGAGCTGCCGGTGTCGGTCAGCAGCCGTACCGAATAGCCGCGCTCCAGCATGTGCACCAGCGCCGAGGCCGCGCCCGAGACGGCCCACTCGAAGGCCGAGTCGGGGCCCGCGCCCGCGTACGCGATGCCCCGGGTGTCGAGCAGTACCGTGCACCGGGCCCGCTGCGGCTGCTCCTCGCGGCGCACCATCAGCTCGCCGTAGCGCGCGGTGGAGCGCCAGTGCACCCGGCGCAGGTCGTCGCCGTGCCGGTAGAGGCGGGGGATCACGTCGTCCTCACCGGCGAGCGCCAGCGAGCGCTGGCGGCCGTCGCCGTATCCCGCGGCCTCGCCGGAGAGCCGTACGGGAGGCAGCGGCTCGGTGCGCGGTATGACCGTGAGGGTGTCGTAGGCGCTGAACGCGCGCGTGAGCTCGCACATCCCGAACGGGTCGGTGAGGCGCAGCTGGAGCGGGCCGAGCGGATAGCACCCGCGCAGATCGGACCGGACCCGGTAGGACACCTCGCGCTTGCCGCCCGCCTCCACCCGGTCCAGTACGAAACGGGGCCGGGGGCCCAGCACGTACGGCACCCGGTCCTGGAGCATGAGCAGTCCGGTGGGCAGCCGGGAGACGTTGTCGACGCGCAGGTGCACCCGGGCCTCGGAGCCCGCGGGCACGCGCGCGGGGGAGAGGCGCCGGCTGCCCGCGACCCGGTAGCGCGTGCGGTACAGGACGGTCGTGCAGACCAGGGGCAGCACGGCGAGCAGCAGCCCGACCCGCAGCAGATCCTCCTGGCCCAGCACATACGCGCAGATCGCGGCGGCGATCCCGGCGGCCAGGAACGACCGGCCGCGTGTGGTCAGCCCGGACAGGGCGGCCCGGGGACCACCCTTCTCGGCGCTCTCCGGCCCGGCCTCGGCCGGGGGTCCCCCGGCCGCCATCACAGCCGCCGGGTGCCGGGCTGCTGCTGGCCGTAGAGCGGGCCGCCCGCCTGCGGCACGGGGGTGCGCTGGAGGATCTCCAGGACGACCTGCTCGGCGGTGCGGCGGTTCAACTGGGCCTGGGCGTTGGGCAGCAGCCGGTGCGCGAGCACCGCGACGGCGAGCGACTGGACGTCGTCCGGCAGTGCGTACTCCCGGCCGCTCAGGGCCGCGGACGCCTTGGCCGCGCGCAGCAGGTGCAGCGTGGCGCGGGGCGAGGCGCCGAGTCTGAGGTCGGGGTGGTTGCGGGTGGCCCCGACCAGCTGCACCGCGTACCGCCGGACCGCGTCGGCGACGTGGACCTTGCGGACCGCGTCGACGAGCTTGACGATGTCGTGCGCGTGCGCCACCGGCTGGAGGTCGTCCAGCGGCGAGACCGCGCCGTGCACGTCGAGCATCTGGAGCTCGGCCTCGGCCGACGGGTAGCCGATCGAGACGCGGGCCATGAAGCGGTCGCGCTGGGCCTCGGGGAGCGGGTAGGTGCCCTCCATCTCCACCGGGTTCTGGGTGGCCACCACCATGAAGGGGCTGGGCAGTTCGTAGGTTTGTCCGTCGATGGTGACCTGGCGCTCCTCCATCGACTCCAGGAGCGCGGACTGCGTCTTGGGCGAGGCGCGGTTGATCTCGTCGCCGATCACGATCTGCGCGAAGATCGCGCCCGGCTTGAACTCGAAGTCCCGCCGCTGCTGGTCGTAGATCGACACACCGGTGATGTCCGACGGCAGCAGGTCCGGCGTGAACTGGATGCGCCGGACCGTGCAGTCGATGGACTTGGCCAGCGCCTTGGCCAGCATGGTCTTGCCCACGCCCGGGACGTCCTCGATCAGGAGGTGTCCCTCGGCGAGCAGTACGGTCAGCGCGAGCCGTACGACCTCGGGCTTGCCCTCGATCACACCCTCCACCGACCTGCGGACGCGCTCCGCAGTGGCGGTCAGATCTGTGAGGCTCGCTCGCTCGTCATAGGTCGTCACCCGGCCCTCCTCGGCCCTTCCCCCCGCTCATGGAGCGGCGGGTTACCCCAGTTGCCTGCGGGCCGGCGCACTGGAAACGGCACGGCCCACCTCGAAATACGGACACCGCGCCCGAGACGTTCGGACGGATGCCACCCCCGCATTCTTGTTGCCGTCGCCGCGTCGTGTCACTCGCCTGTGGATAACTGGAGGGGATATGTCGGGGGTTGCCGTGTTTTTGTCCCTGAAGAGACCCTGAAGAGATTCCGAAGCGACGCGGAATCGAGTCCGAACACGCTCAGGAGCAGCGGAGGGAAGGGGGGCAACGGAACGGAAGGAGCGCGGAAACCCGGACGGAGGCCCCGCCGGAACTCGGCCGGGCCTCCGATCGGACCGCGGGTGGCTCAGGCCGCCGGGTCTATTTCGCGCAGCAGGCCGGTGGTGACGTCGAAGACGAATCCGCGCACGTCGTCGAGGTGCGGCAGGAACGGCGAGGTGCGGACGCGCTGCATGGACTGGCGTACGTCCTGGTCGACGTCGCGGAAGGACTCCACCGCCCAGGCGGGGCGCTGGCCGACCTCGTCCTCCAGCTCGTGGCGGAAGTCCTCGGTGAGGGCTTCGAGGCCGCAGCCGGTGTGGTGGACGAGCATGACGCTGCGGGTGCCGAGCGCCCGCTGGCTTATCGTCAGCGACCGTATGACGTCGTCGGTGACCACGCCGCCGGCATTGCGGATGGTGTGGCAGTCACCCAGTTCAAGGCCGAGGGCCGCGTGCAGGTCGAGGCGGGCGTCCATACAGGCCACGACGGCGACGCGCAGGACCGGCCGGGCGTCCATGCCCGGGTCGGTGAACGCGTCCGCGTACCGGCGGTTCGCCTCGACGAGCCGGTCCGTGACGGTTCCCCCGTCACGGACCGCGAGGTGGGGGCGGACGGGGGGCTCTGCGGGGAGATGCGCAGGAGTCGACATGTCTATGACGGTAGTCGCCGTAGATCCTTCAGTCTCGTCGGGGCGACGGAAAAATCACGTCAACTCGGTCGGTTGTGAGGTAACCCACAAGCGTGGTAATCGGTCGCCCGTTCGGGTGAAAAGCGCACCGCGCGACGCGCTGGGCCGTTGATTGACCGAAAGGACCGGTGGACTAAAGTGACGCGAAGTGGGAGGGGTGACACGCTCCGGCCCGCTTGCGGGGACCGATTCCGTATCCGCAGTACCCAGCAGTTGCACAGATTCCCCCCGCGTGCGCGGCGCGCGTACGGCTCGGCCTCCCCCCGCTCGCCGGTCGGCTGACGCCACTTCCCCGGCGCCGGCAGACCTTCCGAGCGGGTGGGGACCCGGCGGTATGCGCCCGGTGCCCGCCGGACCTGAGAGGGCCAAAGTGACAGGGCGCGAAGCGCTTCCCAGCGAAGGCGGCGACGGGCGACGGGAGGGACAGAGCCGGCACGTCCCGGTGATGCTCCAGCGGTGCCTGGACCTGCTGGCCCCGGCCCTGACGCAGCCCGGGGCGGTCGTCGTCGACTGCACCCTGGGCCTCGGCGGCCACAGTGAAGCACTGCTCACCCGGTTCCCCGAGGCGCGCCTGATCGCCCTCGACCGGGACAAGGAGGCCCTGCGGCTCTCCGGCGAGCGCCTGGCGCCCTACGGGGAGCGCGCGACCCTGGTCCACGCCGTCTACGACGAGCTCCCCGAGGTCCTGGACCGGCTCGGCGTCCCGCGCGTCCAGGGCATCCTCTTCGACCTCGGCGTCTCCTCCATGCAGCTCGACGAGGCCGACCGCGGCTTCGCCTACGCGCAGGACGCCCCGCTCGACATGCGCATGGACCAGACCACCGGCGTCAGCGCGGCCGAGGTGCTCAACACCTACGCGCCGGGCGAGCTGGTGCGGATCCTGCGGCAGTACGGCGAGGAGAAGCAGGCCAAGCGGATCGTCTCGGCGGTCGTCCGCGAGCGCGAGAAGGAGCCGTTCAGCAACAGCGCGCGGCTCGTCGAGCTGATCCGCGACTCGCTGCCGCAGGCCGCCAAGCGCACCGGAGGCAACCCCGCCAAGCGCACCTTCCAGGCCCTGCGCATCGAGGTCAACGGCGAGCTCTCGGTCCTGGAGCGGGCGATCCCTGCGGCCGTGGCGGCCCTGGACGTCGGCGGCCGGATCGCGGTCCTGTCGTACCACTCGCTGGAGGACCGCCTGGTCAAGCAGGTCCTCGCGGCAGGCGCGGCCAACACCGCCCCGCCGGGGCTGCCGGTCGTGCCCGAGCAGTACCAGCCGCGTCTCAAGCTCCTCACCCGCGGCGCCGAACTGCCCACGGAGGAGGAGGTCGCCGAGAACCGGCGGGCGGCCCCCGCCAGGTTCCGCGGGGCCCAGCGGATCCGGGAGGACGTGCGGTGAGCGGCCCGGCCAGGCAGCTGCGGGGGCGGGCGGCCCGGCTCGGCCGGCTGCTGCCCCCCGCGGGCGCGCGCAGCGCCGCCCGCACCCCTTTTGTGCTGCTGGTCGTCGTGCTCCTCGGCGGCGGTCTGATCAGCCTGCTGCTGCTGAACTCCGCGCTGAACGAGGGCTCGTTCAAGCTGAGTGAGCTGCGCCGCGAGACCACCGGGCTCACCGACGAGCAGCAGGCGCTCCAGCACGACGTGGACGACCTCTCCGCCCCCGACGCGCTCTCCCGCCGGGCCACCGAGCTCGGCATGGTCCCCGGCACCAGCCCCCTGTTCCTCAACCCGGACGGCACGGTCAAGGGCGTGACCGGCGCGGGCACCGCCCGGCCGGCCCCCGCGCTCAGCCCCGAGCTGGTCCAGGGCGCGGCCGTGACCGCCCCTGCCACCGAGGCCCCCGCAGCGTCCCCGGCGTCCAGCGCCCAGCCGCACGGCACCCCCGCGCCGGTCCCCGCGCCCGCGCACACCTCCTCCGGCACGCCGCCGAGTGCCGCCGCTTCCGCCGCACCCCCGGCGCCCGCCCCCGCGAAGACCTCCCCGACCCCCGGCAGGTGACGCAGTGAGCCCCCAGGAACCGCCGCGCCGCCGGGTGCCAGGACCCGCGCGGCCGCGCCCCCAGGGCCGCCCGGCGCAGCGCCGCCCCAAGGCCCCCGCACGCATAAGGCTCGGCAGCCCCCGGCCCCGGCTGCGCCTGGTCAGCCTGGGGCTCACCCTCATCATGATCGTGTTCGTGGTGCGGCTGCTCCAGGTGCAGGCGGTCGACGCCAGCGCGTACTCCGCCAAGGCGGAGAAGAACCGGTACGCCAGCTATGCGCTGCCCGCCGAGCGCGGCGAGATCACCGACCGCGACGGCGTCGCCCTGGCCACCAGCGTCGACGCGTACGACATCACCGCCGACCCGTCGATGTTCACGCCGGCGACCAGCAAGGCCGACGACGCCCCCGAGCAGGCCGCGGCCCTGCTGTCCCCGCTGATCGGCAAGGACCAGGAGGAGATCGCCAAGAAGCTCAAGACGCCCAGGAGCCGTTATGTGGTCCTGGCCCGCCGCCAGACCCCGCAGGTGTGGAACCAGATCAAGGACCTCAAGAAGGTCTTCGCCGAGAAGGCCCGCGCCGACTCGGCCAGGGGCGGCCCCGGCGCCAATGTGCTCGGCGGCGTCTTCAACGAGTCCAGCAGCAAGCGGGTCTACCCCAACGGCGAGCTCGCCGCCGGGATAGTGGGTTACGTCAACGCCGAGGGGCGCGGCGGCGGGGGCCTGGAGGCCCAGCTCGACAAGGTCCTGGCGGGTCAGGACGGCAAGATCACCTATGCCCAGTCCGGCGGCCGCCGGGTGCCCACGGCGGGCACCTACGAGACCCCGGCCGTGCCCGGCTCGGGCGTCGAGCTGACCATCGACCGGGACATCCAGTGGATGGCCCAGAAGGCCGTCACCGACCAGGTCCGCAAGTCCCAGGCCGACCGGGGCTATGTGGTGGTCCAGCGCACCGACACCGGCGAGGTCCTGGCCATGGCCAACGCCCCCGGCTTCGACCCGGGCGACCTCTCGCACGCCAACAAGGCGGCGCTGGGCAACGCGGCCCTCCAGGACGTGTACGAGCCGGGCTCCACCGCCAAGGTCATGTCCATGGCCGCCGTCCTGGAGGAGAACGCGGCGACCCCGCTGACCCACGTCACCGTGCCCAACCGGCTGCACCGCGGCGACCGGCTCTTCAAGGACGACATCGACCACCCGACCTGGAACCTGACGCTCAACGGCGTCCTCGCCAAGTCCAGCAACATCGGCACGATCCTCGCCGTGGAGCAGCTCGGCAAGACCGACGCCGAGGCCGGCCGGGTCCTCTACTCGTATCTGCGCAAGTTCGGCCTCGGCTCGCCGACCGGCCTCGGCTACCCCGGCGAGACCCCCGGCATCCTGGCGCCGCCGCAGAAGTGGTCGACCTCCCAGCAGTACACGGTCCGCTTCGGCCAGGGCCTCTCGCTCAGCGCCATGCAGGCGGCCTCCGTGTACTCGACGATCGCCAACGGCGGGGTGCGGATCGAACCGACCCTGGTACGGGGCACCAAGGGCCCCGACGGCCGCTTCACCCCGGCCCCCGCGCCCAAGCAGTCCCGGGTGGTCAGCGAGAAGACCGCCAGGAGCGTGGCCCAGATGCTGGAGTCGGTCGTCGGGGACGAGGAGGGAACCGGAATCAAGGCCCGTATTCCCGGGTACCGGGTCGCGGGCAAGACCGGAACCGCCAACCGGGTCGACCCCAAGACCGGCCGATACCACGGCTACACCGCGTCCTTCGCGGGCTTCGCCCCCGCCGACAAACCGGCGATCACCGTCTACTGCGCCATCCAGAACCCGACCAGGGGCAGCTACTTCGGCGGCCAGATCTGCGGCCCGATCTACAAGCAGGTGATGGAGTTCGCGCTCAAGACCCTGCAGATCCCGCCGACCGGCGCCAAACAGCCCAATCTGCCCGTCTCCTTCGGCGGCAACGACTGAATCCGGAACCCTCAGTGACAACCATCACCCCCGGCCCCGGGAACCAGAACCGCGACCACCACGCCCCGCCCCCCTCTTTTGGCGACCCGGCGGGTGCGCCCGGTACGCTCACCGCCGTGCCACACGCTGATCAGTACCGAACCGCCCCGCAGGACGCCCCCGCGCACCAGCCGGGAGCGCCCCGGCCGGACCGGGCCCGCCCGACATCCCTGGGCGAACTGGCCGACCGGCTGGGAGCCGGGACCCCGGGGTCGGGAGAGGTCTCGGGCATCACCCACGACTCCCGCGCGGTCCGCCCCGGCGACCTCTACGCGGCCCTGCCCGGCGCCCGCTTCCACGGCGCCGACTTCGCCGCCCAGGCCGCGAGCCTCGGCGCGGCCGCCGTCCTCACCGACCCGGCGGGCGCCGACCGCGCCGCCGCGACCGGCCTGCCGGTCCTGGTCACCGAGGACCCGCGCGGCGCCATGGGCGAGCTGGCCGCCGAGATCTACGGACACCCCGGCCGCGACCTGCTCCAACTGGGCATCACCGGGACCTCCGGGAAGACCACCACCGCGTACCTCGTCGAGGGCGGGCTGCGCGGGGCCGGGCACCGCACGGGCCTCATCGGCACGGTGGAGATGCGCATCGGCGACGAGCGCATCAAGTCCGAGCGGACCACCCCCGAAGCCACCGATCTGCAGGCCCTGTTCGCGGTGATGCGCGAGCGCGGGGTCGAGTCGGTCGCCATGGAGGTCTCCAGCCACGCGCTGGTGCTCGGCCGGGTCGACGGCTGCGTCTTCGACGTCGCCGTCTTCAACAACCTGAGCCCGGAGCACATGGAGTTCCACTCCGACATGGAGGACTACTTCCGGGCCAAGGCGCAGCTGTTCACGCCGGAGCGCGCGCGGCTCGGGGTGGTGAACCTCGACGACGAGTACGGCCGCAGACTGGCCACCGGCGAGTCCGGCATCCCGGTCACCACCTTCTCGGCCGAGGGCCACCCGGACGCCGACTGGCGCGCCGAGGACGTGGACGTACGCCAGGACAGCTCGACCTTCACGGCCGTCGGCCCCAAGGGCGAGCGGATCTCCGCCACCGCCCCGCTGCCCGGCCCCTTCAACGTGGCCAACACCCTCGCCGCGATCGTGACGCTGGCCGTCGCGGGCATCGACCCGCAGACCGCCGCCGACGGCGTGGCCGCCGTACCCGGAGTGCCCGGCCGGCTGGAGCGGGTGGACGCGGGCCAGCCGTTCCTGGCCGTGGTGGACTACGCGCACAAGACGGACGCCGTCGAATCGGTTCTGCGCTCGCTGCGCAAGGTCACCCGGGGCAACCTGCACATCGTCCTCGGCTGCGGCGGGGACCGCGACCAGACCAAGCGTGCGCCGATGGGTGCCGCCGCCGCCCGGCTCGCCGACACCGCCGTACTGACCTCGGACAACCCACGCTCCGAGGACCCCCTCGCCATCCTCGCCGCGATGCTCGCGGGCGCCGCCGAGGTGCCCGTCCACGAGCGCGGCAACGTCCTGGTCGACGCCGACCGGGCCGCCGCCATCGCCGCGGCCGTGGCCCGCGCCGAGCCGGGCGACACCGTCCTGGTCGCGGGCAAGGGCCATGAGCAGGGCCAGGACACCGCCGGAGTGGTCCGCCCCTTCGACGACCGTCTGGTCCTGCGGGCCGCGATCGAACACCGCCAAGCACAGTCAGGGATGAAGCAGTGATCGCCCTCTCCCTCGCCGAGATCGCCGAAATCGTCGGCGGGCAGTCGAACGACATACCGGATCCGTCCGTCCAGGTCACCGGATCCGTCGTCATCGACTCCCGCCGGGTGGCGCCCGGTTCCCTCTTCGCCGCCTTCGCGGGCGAGCAGGCCGACGGCCACGACTACGCGCGCGTGGCGTACGAGGCGGGAGCGGTGGCCGTGCTGGCCACCCGTCCCGTCGGTGTGCCCGCGATCGTCGTCGACGACGTCCAGGGCGCCCTCGGGGCGCTGGCCCGCGAGGTCGTACGCCGCCTGGGCACCGACGTGGTGGCGCTCACCGGCTCCTCCGGCAAGACCTCCACCAAGGACCTGATCGCGCAGGTGCTCCAGCGGCACGCGCCGACGGTCTACACACCGGGCTCGCTCAACAACGAGATCGGCCTGCCGCTGACCGCGCTCACCGCCACCTCCGAAACCCGGCACCTGGTCCTGGAGATGGGCGCGCGCGGAATCGGCCACATCCGCTATCTGACCGGTCTGACCCCGCCGCGGATCGGGCTCGTCCTCAACGTCGGCACCGCCCACATCGGCGAGTTCGGCGGCCGCGAGCAGATCGCCGAGGCCAAGGGCGAGTTGGTGGAGGCGCTGCCGCAGGACGGCTGCGCCGTGCTGAACGCGGACGATCCGCTCGTACGGGCCATGGCGCCGCGCACCAAGGCGCGCGTCGTGCTCTTCGGCGAGGCCGAGGACGCGGACGTACGTGCCGAGAATGTCCGGCTCACAGAAGCCGGACAGCCTTCTTTCAGGCTTCACACACCCTCCGGGTGCAGCGACGTGACCTTGCGCCTGTACGGTGAGCACCACGTGTCGAACGCGCTCGCCGCGGCCGCCGTCGCCTATGAGCTGGGCATGCCTGTCGACGAGATCGCCCTCGCGCTCTCCGAGGCGGGCACCCTCTCCCGCTGGCGCATGGAGGTCACCGAGCGCCCGGACGGAGTGACAGTCGTCAACGACGCCTACAACGCGAACCCCGAGTCCATGCGAGCCGCCCTGCGCGCGCTCGCGGCCATGGGCAAGGGGCGCCGTACGTGGGCGGTGCTCGGTCCGATGGCCGAGCTCGGCGACGAATCGCTCGCCGAGCACGACGCGGTCGGACGGCTCGCCGTCCGGCTCAACGTCAGCAAGCTCGTGGCAGTCGGGGACCGGGAAGCGTCCTGGCTGCAACTGGGCGCATATAACGAGGGTTCGTGGGGTGAGGAGTCGGTGCACGTGTCCGACGCACAGGCGGCCGTCGACCTGCTGCGCAGTGAACTGCGCCCGGGAGACGTCGTGCTGGTGAAGGCATCGCGGTCGATCGGCCTGGAACGGGTGGCACTCGCGCTGCTCGACGGTGGCGTCGAGGGCGAGGTCGCCGCCCGATGAGGCAGATCCTCTTCGCGGGAGCCATCGGTCTCTTCCTGACGCTGGTCGGCACCCCGTTGCTCATCAAGCTGCTCGCCCGCAAGGGCTACGGCCAGTTCATCCGTGACGACGGCCCGCGCGGCCACGCCGGCAAGAAGGGCACGCCCACCATGGGCGGCATCGCCTTCATCCTTGCCACGCTCATCGCGTACGCCGCCACCAAGGTGATCACCAGCGAGGACCCGACCTTCTCGGGTCTGCTGGTGCTCTTCCTGACCGCCGGCATGGGTGTGGTCGGCTTCCTGGACGACTACATCAAGATCGTCAAGCAGCGTTCGCTCGGTCTGCGCGCCAAGGCGAAGATGGCCGGACAGCTGATCGTCGGTATCGCCTTCGCGGTCCTGTCCCTTCAGTTCGAGGACAAGCGGCACCAGACCCCCGCCTCCACCAAGCTCTCCTTCATCACGGACTTCGGCTGGTCCATCGGCCCCGTCCTGTTCGTGATCTGGGCGCTGTTCATGATTCTCGCCATGTCCAACGGCGTGAACCTGACGGACGGTCTGGACGGCCTGGCCACCGGCGCGTCGGTGATGGTCTTCGGCGCGTACACCTTCATCGGCCTGTGGCAGTTCCAGGAGTCCTGCGCCAACGCGCAGACCCTGACCAACCCCAACGCCTGCTTCGAGGTGCGCGATCCGCTGGACCTCGCGGTGGTCGCCTCGGCCCTGATGGGCTCCTGCTTCGGCTTCCTGTGGTGGAACACCTCGCCCGCCAAGATCTTCATGGGCGACACCGGTTCGCTCGCGCTCGGCGGCGCGCTCGCCGGTCTCGCGATCTGCTCGCGCACCGAGTTCCTGATCGCGCTGCTCGGCGGCCTCTTCGTGATGATCACCATGTCGGTGGTCATCCAGGTCGGCTCGTTCAAGATGACCGGGAAGCGCGTCTTCCGGATGGCCCCGCTCCAGCACCACTTCGAACTCAAGGGCTGGTCAGAAGTCCTTGTGGTGGTGAGATTCTGGATCATCCAGGGCATGTGCGTCATCGTGGGTCTGGGTCTCTTCTACGCGGGATGGGCAGCCGACAAGTGAGTCAGAGCTGGCAGGGCAGGCGGATCACCGTCGCCGGTCTCGGGGTGAGCGGCATCAGCGCCGCCCGCGCCCTGGCCGGTCTCGGCGCCGTGGTGACGGTCGTGGACAGCGGTGACTCCGGTACGCACCGGGAGCGCGCGGCCGAACTGGCGGAGGAAGGTATCTCCGTCCGCCTCGGGGACGCGGAAACGCTGCCCGAGGGGACCGGTCTGGTCGTCACCTCGCCCGGCTGGAAGCCCGACTCCCCGCTGTTCGCGGCCGCCGCCGAGGCGGGCGTGGACGTGGTCGGCGATGTGGAGATCGCCTGGCAGTTGCGCGGCGACAACGCCGCGCCCTGGCTGGCGATCACCGGTACCAACGGCAAGACCACCACCACCCAGATGCTGGCGTCGATCCTGCGCGCGGCGGGCCTGCGCACCGCCGCCGTCGGCAACATCGGCACGCCGATCGTCGACGTGGTGCTCGGCGAGGAGACGTACGACGTACTCGCCGTGGAGCTCTCCAGCTACCAGCTGCACTGGGCGCCCTCGCTGCGCGCCCACTCGGCCGCCGTGCTCAACCTGGCCCCGGACCACCTCGACTGGCACGGCTCCATGGAGGCGTACGCGGCCGACAAGGGCCGGATCTACGAGGGCAACACGGTCGCCTGCGTCTACAACGCGGCCGACCCGGCCACCGAGGACCTGGTCCGCGAGGCCGACGTGGAGGAGGGCTGCCGGGCGATCGGCTTCACCCTCGGCACCCCCGGCCCCTCCCAGCTCGGCGTCGTGGACGGCATCCTGGTCGACCGCGCCTTCGTCACCAACCGGCAGAAGAACGCGCAGGAGCTGGCCGAGGTCGCGGACGTCAATCCGCCCGCGCCCCACAACATCGCCAACGCCCTCGCGGCGGCCGCGCTGGCCCGTGCCTTCGGCGTGGAGCCCAAGGCCGTACGGGACGGGCTGAGGGCCTTCCGCCCCGACGCCCACCGCATCGCGCACGTGGCGTACGTGGACGAGGTCGCCTACGTGGACGACTCCAAGGCGACCAACACGCACGCCGCCGAGGCGTCCCTGGCCTCCTACGAGCCGATCGTCTGGATCGCCGGGGGCCTCGCCAAGGGCGCGTCCTTCGACGAGCTCGTCCAGAGGTCGGCCAAGCGGCTGCGCGGGGTCGTCCTGATCGGCGCCGAGCGCCACCTGATCGCCGAAGCGCTGACGCGACACGCCCCCGAGGTACCGGTGGTCGACGTCGACCGGACCGACACTGGGGCGATGTCCGCGGCGGTCCGCGAGGCGGCCGGGCTCGCGAAGCCCGGGGACACGGTCCTGCTGGCCCCGGCCTGCGCCTCGATGGACATGTTCACCAACTACAACAAGCGCGGCGAGGCCTTCGCGGAAGCGGTCCGCGAACTCGCAGCCGAGCGCGCCTAGCCGGCCGGGACCCGTCCCGCGGACCGGCGGCGCCGGACACGAGTGGAGGGGACAGCACACATGCCGGCCGAAGCGACCCCGCCTGGGCTCGTCCTGCGCAGCCGTGCCGCCGGGTCCGTACGGCGCCCCGCGGTCGGGCGCGGCGGCACGAGCGGCACCCCGTCACGCCCCCGGGGCGGCGGCCCGCGGCGGCTGTTCGAGCGGGCCCGGCGGGCCTGGGACCGGCCGCTCACCGCGTACTACCTGATCCTCGGCAGCGCGCTGCTGATCACCGTGCTCGGTCTGGTGATGGTCTACTCGGCCTCGATGATCAAGGCCCTTGAGCTGTCGCTGCCGGCCTCGTACTTCTTCCGCAAGCAGTTCCTCGCCGCCGTGATCGGCGGCGCCCTGATGTTCGCGGCCGCCCGGATGCCCGCCAAGCTGCACCGGGCGCTCTCGTACCCGATACTGATGGTCACCGTCTTCCTGATGGTCCTGGTGCAGATCCCCGGGATAGGGATGTCGGTCAACGGCAACCAGAACTGGATCTATCTGGGCGGCCCGTTCCAGCTCCAGCCCAGCGAGTTCGGCAAGCTGGCGCTGATCCTGTGGGGCGCCGACCTGCTCGCCCGCAAGCAGGACAAACGGTTGCTCACCCAGTGGAAGCACATGCTGGTGCCGCTGGTCCCGGTGGCGTTCCTGCTGCTCGGGCTGATCATGCTCGGCGGCGACATGGGTACCGCGATCATCCTCTGCGCGATCCTCTTCGGACTGCTCTGGCTCGCCGGGGCCCCCACCCGGCTCTTCGGGGCCGTCCTCGCGGTGGCCGGGACCATCGCGGTGCTGCTCATCAAGACCAGCCCCAACCGGATGGGCCGGCTCGCCTGCATCGGGGCCACCGACCCCGGCCCGCAGGACCAGTGCTGGCAGGCCGTCCATGGAATCTACGCCCTCGCCTCGGGCGGATGGTTCGGTTCCGGACTGGGCGCGAGTGTGGAAAAATGGGGTCAACTCCCCGAACCGCACACCGACTTCATCTTCGCCATCACCGGTGAGGAACTGGGCCTGGCGGGCACACTGTCGGTGCTCGCCCTGTTCGCGGCTCTAGGCTATGCGGGTATCCGCGTGGCCGGACGCACGGAGGACCCCTTCGTGAGGTACGCCGCGGGAGGTGTGACCACCTGGATCGTGGCCCAGGCCGTGATCAACATCGGTGCGGTGCTCGGCCTGCTGCCGATCGCCGGTGTCCCGCTCCCGCTGTTCTCCTACGGTGGGTCCGCGCTGCTGCCGACCATGTTCGCCGTGGGGCTGCTGATCGCGTTCGCGCGGGACGACCCCGCGGCGCGGGCGGCGCTGGCCATGCGGCAGCCTCGGGTGAGTTGGAAGTCGATGAGACGGCGCGTCAAGAAGCGTCCGTCCGGAGAGCGGTGAATTTCGGTGCATGTCGTACTCGCCGGTGGGGGGACCGCCGGCCACATCGAGCCCGCGCTCGCCCTCGCGGACGCCCTGCGCAGGCAGGACCCGACCGTGGGGATCACGGCCCTCGGTACGGAGAAGGGCCTGGAGACGCGGCTGGTCCCCGAGCGGGGCTATGAACTCGCGCTCATCCCGGCCGTCCCGCTGCCCCGCAGGCCCACCCCCGAACTGATCACGGTCCCGGGCCGGCTGCGCGGCACGATCAAGGCCGCCGAGCAGATCCTGGAGCGCACGAAGGCGGACTGCGTCGTCGGCTTCGGCGGCTATGTGGCGCTGCCCGGCTACCTCGCCGCCAAGCGGCTCGGGGTGCCGATCGTGGTCCACGAGGCCAACGCCCGCCCCGGCCTCGCCAACAAGATCGGCTCGCGGTACGCGGCCGGGGTGGCCGTCGCCACCCCCGACAGCAAGCTGCGGGGCGCCCGCTACATCGGGATCCCGCTGCGGCACTCCATCGCCACGCTCGACCGCGCCCGGGTCCGCCCCGAGGCGCGCGCCGCGTTCGGCCTGGACCCCAATCTGCCGACGCTGCTCGTCTCCGGCGGCTCACAGGGCGCCCGCCGCCTCAACGAGGTGATCCAGCAGGTCGCTCCGGTGCTCCAGCGCTCCGGAATCCAGATCCTGCACGCGGTCGGCCCGAAGAACGAAGTGCCGCGTGTCGACAACATGCCCGGAATGCCGCCGTACATCCCGGTACCGTACGTGGACCGGATGGATCTCGCGTACGCCGCGGCCGACATGATGCTCTGCCGCGCGGGCGCGATGACCGTCGCCGAACTCTCCGCCGTCGGGCTGCCCGCCGCCTACGTACCGCTGCCGATCGGCAACGGCGAACAGCGGCTCAACGCCCAGCCGGTGGTGAAGGCGGGCGGCGGTCTGCTGGTCGACGACGCCGAGCTCACCCCCGGGTGGGTGCAGGACCAGGTCCTGCCCGTGCTCGCCGACCCGCACCGGCTGTACGAGATGTCCCGCGCCGCCTCCGAGTTCGGCCGCCGGGACGCCGACGACCTGCTCGTCGGCATGGTGTACGAGGCGATCGCCGCGCGCTGACGGGGCGGCAGAAGGCAGGTGACCGTGGCCGGACAGGCGACCGCTCGACGCGGAACGGGGCAGGCGAGGAAGTCCGGCCCGTCCGGCTCCCGCCGCCCCGGCGCGGGACGGCCGCGGCTGCGCCTGCCCGCCCGGCGCCGGCTGCTGCTGATTCTGGCCACGGCCGTCGTCCTCGGCGCGGCGGCCGTCTGGGTGCTGTACGGGTCCACCTGGCTGCGGGTCGAACAGGTGGAAACCACCGGCACCGAGGTGCTCAGCACCGCCGAGGTCGAGGCGGCGGCGGCCGTTCCGGTCGGCTCCCCGCTGGTCTCGGTCGACACGGGGGCGATCGAGGCCCGGCTGCTGCGCAAACTGCCGCGGCTGGACTCGGTGGAGGTCAGCCGTTCCTGGCCGCACGGCATCGCGCTCGACGTGACCGAGCGCAAGCCCGTTCTCCTGATGAAAAAAGGCGCGAACTTCACCGAAGTGGATGCCAAGGGTGTGCGGTTCGCCACGGTCGCCAAGGCGCCCGCACATGTACCGCTACTCGACCTGAACCCGGACAACTCGCCCTCGTTGCGCCGCTTTCCGGCCGACGCACTGGTGCGCGAGGCGGTCAAGGTGGCGGGCGAACTACCGTCCGCAGTCGCCAAGGACACCCGCCTCGTCCGGGTCACCTCGTACGACGCGGTCTCCCTGGAGTTGAGCCGCGGGCGTACGGTCCTGTGGGGCAGTGACGAGGAGGGGGAGCTCAAGGCCCGTACGCTGGTCGCCCTCATGAAAGCGGCGCCCAGAGGGCGGTACTTCGATGTGAGCGCCCCCACCGCCCCGGCGGCATCGGGGAGTTGACGCACATCTGCGCTGGCCAGCACCCTGGTTGGTCATCGCTACGGGTGATCACATAGGGTGAAAAGAAAAACGGGAGGTTCGGCGTGTTCGTTGAACGTGCGCCACTTGTCGACTTAGTGTCCTGTTTCGGAAGAGTCCAGGGAACAGACACATTGGTAACCCTAAACTTCAACGTTAGGGTTCGGGTCGGCGTTCGGACCGTCCCACATCGGCATTCGTCGTCGCCGTGCGACACCCGCACGTGACGACCCGTAACTCGAGGCGAGAGGCCTTCGACGTGGCAGCACCGCAGAACTACCTCGCAGTCATCAAGGTCATCGGTGTCGGCGGCGGTGGTGTCAATGCCATCAACCGAATGATCGAGGTCGGTCTCAAGGGCGTCGAGTTCATCGCGATCAACACCGACGCACAAGCTCTGTTGATGAGCGACGCCGACGTCAAGCTCGACGTCGGCCGTGAACTCACCCGCGGCCTCGGCGCCGGAGCCAACCCGGCAGTCGGGCGCAAGGCGGCGGAGGACCACCGCGAGGAGATCGAGGAGGTCCTCAAGGGGGCCGACATGGTCTTCGTCACCGCGGGAGAGGGCGGCGGCACCGGCACCGGCGGCGCACCCGTCGTCGCCAACATCGCGCGCTCGCTCGGCGCACTCACGATCGGTGTGGTCACCCGGCCGTTCACCTTCGAGGGCCGCCGTCGCGCCAACCAGGCGGAGGACGGCATCGCCGAGCTCCGCGAAGAGGTCGACACCCTCATCGTCATCCCCAACGACCGGCTGCTGTCCATCTCGGACCGCCAGGTCAGCGTGCTCGACGCGTTCAAGTCGGCCGACCAGGTGCTGCTCTCCGGCGTCCAGGGCATCACCGACCTGATCACCACCCCGGGCCTGATCAACCTCGACTTCGCCGACGTCAAGTCGGTCATGTCCGAGGCCGGTTCGGCGCTCATGGGCATCGGCTCGGCGCGCGGCGACGACCGCGCGGTGGCCGCCGCCGAGATGGCGATCTCCTCGCCGCTCCTGGAGGCGTCCATCGACGGCGCCCGCGGTGTGCTGCTCTCCATCTCCGGCGGCTCGGACCTCGGTCTCTTCGAGATCAACGAGGCCGCGCAGCTGGTCAGCGAGGCCGCCCACCCCGAGGCCAACATCATCTTCGGTGCGGTCATCGACGACGCCCTCGGCGACGAGGTACGGGTCACGGTCATCGCGGCCGGGTTCGACGGCGGCCAGCCGCCCGCCCGCCGCGACACCGCGCTGGGCTCCACCGCCGCCAAGCGCGACGAGCCCACGCCGGTCCGCGCCGCCGAGCGCCCCCTCGGCGGGCTCGGCACGGTGAGCGCCCGCGAGGAAACCCCGGCCCCGGCCCAGGTCGGGACGGCGCCGGTCGGCGAGGCGAGCCCGGCGCAGGTGCCGACGGCCCGCCCGTACCAGGACAGCCAGGCCGAAGAGCTGGATGTCCCGGACTTCTTGAAGTGATAGGGCAGCGTTCCCTCGTGAGCGGCGCGCACTTCGCCTTCACCGACCGGTGGGGCGGAGTGAGCGCCGCTCCGTACGAGGAGCTCAACCTCGGCGGCGCGGTCGGCGACGACCCCGCCGCGGTCCGGACCAACCGCGGCCTCGCCGCGAAGGCACTGGGGCTCGACCCGGACCTGGTGGTCTGGATGAACCAGGTGCACGGGCCGGACGTGGCCGTGGTGGACGGGCCGTGGGGCCCGGGCGCGGCGAAAGGGATCACAAGCAGTCCGGCCGTGGACGCGGTGGTGACGGCCCGTCGCGGGCTCGCCCTCGCGGTCCTGACCGCCGACTGCACACCCGTTCTCCTCGCCGACCCGGTCGCCGGGGTGGTGGCCGCCGCGCACGCGGGGCGGCCCGGGATGGTCGCGGGCGTGGTGCCCGCGGCGGTCGCGGCGATGGTCTCGCTCGGCGCCGAGCCGTCCCGGATCACCGCTCGGACCGGGCCCGCCGTCTGCGGCAAGTGCTACGAGGTTCCGGCGGCGATGCGGGACGAGGTCGCCGCGGCCGAGCCGGCCGCGCGGGCGGAGACGAGCTGGGGGACCCCGGCCGTCGACGTCACCGCCGGAGTGCACGCGCAGCTCGGGGCGCTCGGGGTGAACGACCGGCAGGCGTCCGGGGTGTGCACGCTCGAATCGCACGACCACTTCTCGTACCGCCGCGACCGCACCACCGGGCGGCTCGCCGGATACGTCTGGCTCGACGCCGCGGGAGCCGGTGCGGCCGGTGCGGCCGAGGGGGAGGGAAGCGGGCATGACGGACCGTAAGGCGGAACTCGCCGCGAACCTGGCACAGGTGGAGGAACGTATCTCCGCCGCCTGTGCGGCCGTCGGGCGCAAGCGGGACGATGTGACGCTCATCGTGGTCACCAAGACCTACCCCGCCGACGACGTCCGGCTCCTGTACGAGCTGGGGGTGCGTCAGGTCGCCGAGAACCGGGACCAGGACGCGGCGCCCAAGGCGGCCGACTGCGCGGACCTCGCGGATCTGCGCTGGCACTTCGTGGGTCAGCTCCAGACGAACAAGGTCCGTTCCGTGGTGACTTACTCGGATCTGGTGCAGTCCGTCGACCGGCCCAAGCTGGTCGGCGCGCTCTCCGCGGCCGCTGTGAAGGCGGAGCGCGAGGTGGGGTGTCTGATCCAGGTGGCGCTCGACGCCGCCTCGGGGGCGCGGGGCGACCGGGGCGGCACCGCCCCCGATGGAATCGAGCAGTTGGCCGGACTTGTGGCGGACGCGCCCGGTTTGCGGCTGGACGGTCTGATGACCGTGGCGCCGCTGGCGGGCGAGTACGCCGGCCGGCAACGGGCGGCATTCGAGCGGCTGATGGATTTGTCGACTGACCTGCGCCGTGCTCATCCGGCTGCGAACATGGTGTCAGCAGGGATGAGTGCGGATCTCGAAGAGGCTGTTGCGGCCGGAGCGACACATGTACGCGTCGGTACGGCGGTACTCGGAGTCCGACCCCGGCTCGGGTAACGTCGCGAAGCAAGTCGGACCACAGCAGAAAATATGGTCATTCCCACTCTTCGGTGGGCAGACCTAGTGGATCGTGGGCACTTGGTGACACAGCGGCATTTGGCGACAAGGGCGATCCACCACAGAGCGGAGGAATCGGAGCATGGCCGGCGCGATGCGCAAGATGGCGGTCTACCTCGGTCTCGTGGAGGACGATGGGTACGACGGCCCGGGGTTCGACCCCGATGACGAGTTCGAACCCGAGCCGGAGCCCGAGCGGGACCGGCGCCGGCACCAGCCTCCGCATCAGGTCGAACGGGACGAACCGGTACGAGCCGTACAGCCGCCGGCCCCCCGTGAACCGGTCGCGCACGCAGCCGTGATGCCCGCGGAATCGGGGCGTCCGGCGCGAATCGCCCCCGTGGCATCCATCACACCTGAACGCCCGAGCCTGGAGAAGAACGCACCGGTGATCATGCCCAAGGTCGTGTCCGAGCGGGAGCCCTACCGCATCACCACGCTGCACCCGCGGACCTACAACGAGGCCCGTACCATCGGGGAACACTTCCGCGAGGGCACACCGGTGATCATGAACCTCACCGAGATGGACGACACGGATGCGAAGCGACTTGTCGACTTTGCCGCCGGACTTGTGTTTGGTTTGCACGGCAGCATTGAACGGGTGACGCAGAAGGTGTTCCTGTTGTCGCCTGCTAACGTCGATGTCACGGCGGAGGACAAGGCCCGTATCGCAGAGGGCGGTTTCTTCAACCAGAGCTGAGACACGACACCGGGAACGATCCGGCCACGGGGCCGGGGGCATAGAGCAAGGGGAGAGGGAAGCGCGAGATGGGCGTCGCACTGGATGTGGTCTACATCGCGCTGATGTGCTTCCTCATCGTGCTGATCTTCCGGCTCGTCATGGACTACGTCTTGCAGTTCGCACGTTCATGGGAACCCGGCAAGGCGATGGTGGTCGTTCTTGAGGCCACCTACACTGTCACCGATCCACCGCTCAAGCTTCTGCGGCGGTTCATTCCGCCGCTGCGTCTCGGGGGCGTGGCACTCGACCTGTCCTTCTTCGTTCTGATGATCATCGTGTACATCCTGATCTCCATCGTCACCAGCGTGGGGAGATAGATGTGAGCGACACGGTCCTGCCGACTGCCGACGACTACGTAGAGGTGAAGAAGAGATGCCGCTGACCCCTGAGGACGTGCGGAACAAGCAGTTCACGACCGTCCGGCTCCGCGAAGGCTACGACGAGGACGAGGTCGATGCCTTCCTGGACGAGGTCGAAGCCGAACTGACCCGCCTGCTTCGCGAGAACGAGGACCTGCGCGCCAAGCTGGCCGCCGCGACGCGTGCCGCCGCGCAGAACCAGCAGCAGCAGGGTATGCGCAAGCCGGAGCCGCAGGACCAGCGCGGTCCGGGCGCTCCCGTGCCCGCCGCCATATCCGGACCTCCGCAGGTGCAGCAGCAGCAGCCGCAGATGGGCCCGCCCCAGCTGCCGAGCGGCGCTCCGCAGCTGCCCGCCGGCCCCGGTGGCCACGGCCAGCAGGGCCAGCACGGACAGGGCCAGCACGGACAGGGCCAGCTCGGGCAGGGCCAGCTCGGGCAGGGTCCGATGGGCCAGGGCCAGCTCGGCCAGGGCCCCATGGGCCAGGGTCCGATGGGCCAGAACCAGCTCGGCCAGGGTCCGATGGGCCAGGGCCCCATGGGTCAGGGTCCGATGGGCCAGAACCAGATGGGTCAGAACCAGCTCGGCCAGGGCCCCATGGGCCAGCAGATGGGCGGCCCCATGGGCGGCCACGGTCCGCAGATGTCGCAGCCCGGTCAGGGCCCCGGCGGCGACAGCGCCGCGCGTGTCCTCTCGCTGGCCCAGCAGACCGCCGACCAGGCGATCGCCGAGGCCCGCTCCGAGGCCAACAAGATCGTCGGCGAGGCCCGGTCGCGCGCCGAGGGCCTGGAGCGGGACGCCCGCGCCAAGGCCGACGCGCTGGAGCGGGACGCGCAGGAGAAGCACCGCGTCGCGATGGGCTCGCTGGAGTCCGCCCGCGCCACGCTTGAGCGCAAGGTCGAGGACCTGCGCGGCTTCGAGCGCGAGTACCGTACGCGGCTGAAGTCCTACCTGGAGTCGCAGCTGCGCCAGCTGGAGACCCAGGCGGACGACTCGCTGGCTCCGCCGCGCACCCCGGCGACCGCGTCGCTGCCGCCGGCTCCGCAGATGAGCGGGTCGATGGCGTCGGCCGGTGCCGGCTCGATGGGCCACACCATGGGCGGCCAGCAGTCCATGGGCGGTGCGCCGTCGTACGGCGGCCAGCAGCAGATGTCGCCCGCGATGACGCAGCCGATGGCGCCGGTGCGGCCGCAGGGGCCGTCGCCGATGCAGCAGGCTCCCTCTCCGATGCGGGGCTTCCTGATCGACGAGGACGACAACTGACGGGCTGCGGTACGCGCGTACGCCGCGCACAGCCGTCGGCAGGCTGAAGGGC